>JANYFI010000012.1 GCA_025362765.1 Ferruginibacter sp.
TATTCTTCCCGAATTATATAATAAGGACCCCGTAAATTTTGCAAAGTCACTATGGTTTTTTAGTGGCAGTGAAAAGGCCAGCGGACCGCACATGCCGATGCAATGAAAGCTGCCAATCATGCCTAAAGTAAGTGCTGCAAAAAATATCGCCGCCATGTTAAATAATTATTTTCTTTTCGTAATAGTAATTGATACCTGCTACCGTCCAGCTTATTTTTACATAATTCATTCCGTTATTTTTTTCTGATAATGGAATTTTAACTGCTGCATCTGTTACCGAAAATTGCTGACGCTTGTCTTTTTTCCCATCAGACGGACAATAAAATTCTACTTCACCTGTAATGTTTTTGGTTGCGAAATCTTTGGGGAAACTGATACTAACTTCCTGATTAATTACCTGTACCAATACTGAGTCTGTTAACAGGCTGGTGCGTTTCATTTCATCAATTTTTTGCTGGTACACCAGTTCCTTGCCGTAATAATCTTCCGTTACCAAATCTTCATTTTGCTGAGATGATTTATAAGCGAGTAAAATCATTCCCGAAATAAATACTATATACACTACAATTATTTTATATCCCCAGTTCATATATTTCTTTTTTAAGTAACTGATGTTATTTTCATTCCGTGCAGGTTAGTTATACACTTCCGGCCCTATAAATTTGGCGGTAATGTTTTTTATCTTTTTACCACCTTGATACAATCCAATTTCAACAGGTGTTTTCCAGTTTTTTACCTGGTCCCTCCTCAGCCTTACAAAAAACTGAACGTTACTGTAGTCCTCGTGTTTTACCACCATTGTACTGGCACCCACCATGGTAATGTCTCCGGCCAGGTTTTCAAGTTTTAGACTAATCGCAATATCTTTATGTGTTTTATTGGCTAGTTTTAAACTATACAGATTCTCTATTCTTCCGTCAGGCAAATTTGTATAAGTCATGCCTGATGTGCGCATGAGCCTGGCATCCAGGTCTGTTCTGCTAGCTAACAAAAATACCAGCAGTGATATCAGTAATGCCAACACAGCCGTATACGCCTTTATCCTTGAGCTGAATTTTAATTGTTTGCCTTCAGTAATACTATTTTCAGACGCATATCTTACAAGCCCTGTTGGCCGGTTGATGCTAGTCATTATAGCGTCGCAGGCATCCATACAGGCGGTGCAATTAATACATTCCAGTTGTGTACCATTTCTAATGTCGATGCCTGTTGGGCACACCCTTACGCAGGCAAAGCAGTCGATACAGTCGGCTTCTTTTATTTCGGGTACAAATGGCTCCGCCAGCTTGCTGCAAGAGCCACTGGCGCAGCCACTGCATTTTTCCTTTTTTGTAGTACTGGCAGATTTTTCTTTGGCATGCTTACCGCGGGGTTCACCTCTTAAACGATCATAAGCCACTACGATGGAATTTTTATCCAGCAATACACCCTGCAGGCGACCATAGGGACAAACTACAATACAGGCCTGTTCTCTGAACCACCAGTACACAAAGAAGAATACAGTAGTAAAGGTTAATAAAGAAATCAGGGTGCCGGTGTGTTCAGCAGGATGGGTGATATTGGTAATGAGTTCATCCATGCTAATCATGTATGCTAAAAAAAAGTTGGCGATTAGAAAGGAAATGGCAAAAAACAGGATAAATTTAAGGGCTCTTTTCTGTATTTTATTTGCATTCCACGGCTTTTCTCTAAGTACTTTCTGCTGGGTGCCATCACCATCAATCCAGAATTCAATTTTCCTGAAAACCATTTCCATGAAAATGGTTTGGGGGCAGGCCCAGCCGCAGAATGTTCTGCCAAAAACTACTGTAAATAAAATTACAAACACAATGAACGTTACCATTCCAATGCCGAATATAAAAAAGTCCTGCGGCCAAAAGATGAGCCCAAATAAAATGAACTTCCGTTCAAGGATATTGATCATTATAAACGGGCCGCCATTTACTTTTATAAAGGGTAAGATAAAAAATACCACCAGGTAAAAAATGCTGAACCAGGTGCGTAAATTATAGAATTTCCCTTTTGGTTTTTTGGGATGAATGTAATTCCGCTTGCCATCTTTTGTGATAGTAGCAACGGAATCCCTGAAAGATTCGTCCATTAATATTGTGGTATCTGGTGCGGATGGCATTTTTATTTTTTTATACTTGAGCTGTCAGCGATGGTTGTTTTTGCAGCGTCTTGTGCAGCGGGTGTTTCATTGTATAAATCTCCCTGCGGTGCTTTGCCATTTGCCGGCTTGGTATCTTTTAAAGAGGCAACAAAACTTGCCAGCTGGCTTATTTCCTTTGGACTAAATTTAGAAGCCCATGACTGCATTCCCTTGTCAGCGTAGCCTTTTTTGATGGTATTGTACACATCATTCAATGATCCTTTATGTAACCAGTAGTCATCGGTTAAATTTGGTCCCACACCACCTTCACCGTTGGCGCCGTGGCAAGCCACACAGTTGGCAAGAAAATTTGTTTTACCTGCCTGTATACCAGCTGCATCTGCCATCTGTATGTGTGTTTCATCTATACGGTCTTTATTTTTTGCGTCGTACGCTTCTTTGGCAATTTGTGCATCTGCCATTTCAGTCTGGTATTCTTCCGTTGGATTTTTACCATTGCCCAATACATGAAAGTTTAACAGGTACACAAATGCAAAACCAATGGTAATGATAAAACCATATTTCCACCAGGGTGGTAACGAATTGTCCAGTTCCTGTATGCCGTCATAATTGTGTTCCAGCAAGTGGTCGGCTTCGTGTTCAACAGGAATGGCTTTTGTAAACAACCGCTGATCCAGCCTTTTCCAAAGGGCCGCATATTTAGATTCTTTTACTGCTGCGGCGGCTTTTTCCGGAATCAGTTCGCTATAAATTCTTCTGATGGAAAATACCAGGAATAATATGGCCACCACTTCAGTGAGAATTACTCCTACAAATAAATAAAAGGTAGCGGAAGAGAGACCTCCATAATTGGTAACCACTTTGGCTGCTTCACCG
>JANYFI010000072.1 GCA_025362765.1 Ferruginibacter sp.
GCTTCCCATTTGTTTGGCAAATCACCGTCCAGTTCATGCACGCCCTGAAAGGAGTGGTGTTTGATATGGTATCTTTCAAAAGACACAGAGCTGGGAAAAATTTGAGGAATATTTGCCAATATGCCAGCGAGGCGGTTAGCTTCTGGTTTTTTAAAAGATACCATATCAAACACCACTCCTTTCAGGGCGTGCATGAACTGGACGGTGATTTGCCAAACAAATGGGAAGCGAAACTGATCAACAATTATTTTATAGGCAAAGTGATTTGGTTATTATTTTATCCGCTGTTCCAGATTTTTCGCATCGCCCGTTTAAAAGAAATTAAACCTTTTGACACTTGGGTAGCCCTAAACTGGTTAGTGCAAATTGCTTTTGTAGTAGCGATATCTTTTTTATTTGGACCAAAAGCTATTGCATTTTTATTATTGAGCTTTTTCTTTTCCGTAGGCCTTCATCCCCTGGGTGCCAGGTGGATACAAGAGCATTATTTAACGCAGGATGAGGAACAGGAAACCTACAGTTATTATGGTCCGTTAAACACCGTAGCCTTCAATGTTGGCTATCATAACGAACACCATGATTTTCCATCTATTCCCTGGAACAGACTGCCACAGATAAGGTCAGGTGCGCCCACATTTTACAATAGCCTTCATTATCACACTTCCTGGACAAAATTATTTTTTCGTTTTCTTTTTGATAAAGAGATTTCGTTGTACTCCAGAATTGTAAGAGAGAATCGTGGCAGAGTAAAGTTGACGGATGAATCAAAACCGGATATTGAAATGACAAAATCTGAAATGACCAGCGTTAATTAAGCAGCCTTCAATCAATACTTTTAAACAACAACTATATAAATACAAATGGCAAGTACAAAAATTACCGTCAATAATAATGGGTCACTTAAAGTAGAAGGTGATTTTGAAATAGTAGATAAAACCGGCACCGTATATCATCTTGGCGGAAGAGAGATTGTTTCTATTTGCCGTTGCGGCTTATCGCAAAATAAACCTTTTTGTGACGGATCCCACAAAGGACATTTTGAACATGATGCGGTAGCGTTTGATCTCCCTGCAAAAAAACCGGCATTGTAAAATAGTTGAGAATTACTTGCGGGATTATTTTAGTCGACAATAACGATATCCAGATTATACAAAAAACAAAGCGCCTCAGGTAAACTGAAGGTCGCTTTTTTTGTTTTATTATTTTGCAGATTGATACTATAATGAATGGCACCCACAAAATTGGCGTGGCTGATATCAGTATTTGAAAAGATAGCGTTTTTTAAATCGGTGCCGGAAAAGTTAGCCTGCACCAGGTTGCAATTGGTAAAGTCGGCTTCGTCAGCAACACAATTAACTACCTGCATCTTTTTACAATTCTTTCCAAAAAAACTGGAATAGCTAATGCGGGAATGGTTGAAATTTACCGACAATGGATTGTCCGCATCGTACCAAACAATGCCAATGGCTTTGGAGTGGTTGATTTGTATGCCACTAAAGGAGCTGTCTTTAAATTTTATCAGCGACAAATCACATTCCTCAAACACACATTTCTCAAAACTACAATCCTCAAAAAAGCAGCCTTTTAAACTGCATTTGTTAAAGGTGCAATGATCAAAAACCTTACCCGTAATATTCTTCTCTTCCCAAACAATGTTGTTGAATTTTTTATGATCGTGCAGGTTCTCGTCTCCCTGATTTTTCATAGGCGTGTATTTTTTTCTGAACTATTTTTTTTGCCCTCTTGATATTGGTTTACCATATTTTTTCATCATGCGGTCTTTCTTTCTCACCACAAAATTTACTTTTTTATTTTTGGCGGATTTTTCATGAAAGCTAGGCCCAACTTCTTCTTTTTTGGGTACTTTTAGCTGGATGATTTTCATAAATACTTTCGGCTGCTCATCATCCTTCAACACGTCTGAAATAATAAGTTCCTGCGGCAGTTCTGTAACAGGAATTGTATAGTGCATCAGGCTTTCAATGGCCGCCTGGTATTCCTTTTCAGCAGGCGTTACAAAAGTTACCGCAATTCCTTTTTTATCAGCACGGCCTGTTCGGCCGATACGATGAATATAATTTTCCGGCACCTCCGGCATGTCGAAATTAATCACGTGCGTTACCTCTGCAATATCAATTCCTCTTGCCACAATATCCGTCGCAATGATAAACCGGTAGTTGCCTTCCTGGAATTGTTTCACGGTATTGAAGCGATGATTTTGTTCTTTGTTGGAATGGATGACGCCGGCTGTGCCAGGATATTTTGATTCCAGTTGTTCATATAATTCATCGGCTAATTTTTTAGTAGCCACAAATACCAACACCTTAGTCATGTCGGCGTTGGTGGCCAGTAACAATTCCAGTAAATTCACCTTGGTATAAAAGTTCGGTACGTTGTAAACAGACTGCACAATATTTTCCAGCGGAGTGCCGGTGGGCGCCGCTTCTACCCTTACCGGGTCATTAAAATAAGCAGCTATTAATTGCTCTACTTCATCCGTGATGGTAGCCGAAAACAACAGATTTTGCCTTCTCGGCGGCAACAGGTCTAAAATGTTTTTCAGTTGAGTTCTAAAGCCCAGGTTCAACATTTCATCCACTTCATCAATCACCAGTTGGCGGATGGATTTTGTTTTAAAGGCGCCATTCATGGCAAGATCATACAACCTGCCCGGCGTTGCCACCAACACATCCAATCCTTTCTCTACTTCCGCTTTTTGCGTATTGATATTTACACCACCATATACCCCAACAACAACAAGACTGGTATAACTACTCAATGCTTTTACCGCTTCCACCACCTGCGCCACCAGTTCCCGTGTAGGCACAATAATCAGTACCTGCGGATTTTTATCTTTTGAAAATTTCCATTGGCGTAAACAAGGCAGCAGGTAAGCAAATGTTTTACCCGTACCCGTTTGTGCAATGCCGCAAACATCAGCGCCCGACATTACCACCGAAAAAACCTTGCGTTGAATGGTGGTAGGATTGGTATAACCCATGTCATCTAAAGCACTTAACAAAGGCGTATTCAAATTTAAATCATCAAAAGTCATATTGCTAAAATTGGCGGCGAAGGTAGGCTTAATTATCAGTAAAAGGCTTGCTATTGCTACATTTGAAGTTGAAACAGCTGTTATTATTTTTATCTTTTGCGTACCTGCCCTATAATCGTCCATTGCACAAAATGCAAAATTTTGCCGTCACCTTAGATAAAAGCGAAATACTTCTATTTGGAATATTTAAATGAAATTGCAACCATATCATTCGCTCTTTAGTGTTTATGTTGCAAGAAAATCACCGCTATTTCATCCTTAACAAGCCGTACAAAATGGTTTCCCAGTTTGTAAGCCCCGATAATGTTGGCTTGTTAAAAGATTTACCCTTTGATTTCCCTGAAGGCATCCATGCCATTGGCCGCCTCGACAATCACTCAGAAGGATTGCTGATTTTAACCACCAATAAAAAAGTAACCAAATTATTATTTGAAGGCAAAGTGCCGCACAAACGCACTTATTTGGTACAGGTAAGGGATATTGTGGAACCCGAAAAATTGCGGCAGTTACAAACAGGGGTAAGCATCCGCGTAAAAGGTGGAGGCTATCATAACACCGGTGCCTGCGACGTACAGATTGTTGATAAACCCATTGATTTATTTAGTCGTCCGGATGAATTTAAAGATGGCCTGCCCAATACCTGGCTCACCATTACCCTGACAGAAGGTAAATTTCACCAGGTAAGAAAAATGACTGACGCCCTTCGCCACCGTTGTAAACGCCTGATTCGTATATCGATTGAAGATTTGGCATTAAACGATTTGCAACCCGGCGAAGTAAAAGAAATACAAGAACAGGATTTTTTCAGGCTGCTAAAAATAAATTGGCCACCTTAAAAAATATGTTGCCCAGAGAAGCAACGTTCAACAAGTAAAATGAAATTGTATGAAAGATAATTTTTCTGCACAGGCCGGTTTGTATGCCACTTACAGACCTGCTTACCCTGATGAGCTATTCCGCTTTCTGCTTTCAATGATACCGGCAAGGCAAACCGCCTGGGATTGCGGCACCGGCAACGGACAAGTAGCGACGGTATTGGCAAATTATTTTGAAACAGTGTACGCAACGGATATAAGTGAACAACAGTTGAGCCATGCCCCTAAGAAAGCCAATATTATTTATTCTGTCTCGGCGGCTGAAAATGCTGCGTTTGATAATAATAGTTTTGATTTGATTACGGTAGCACAAGCTATACACTGGTTTGATTTCGAGGCCTTTTACCGGGAAGTAAAACGTACGCTTAAACCAAACGGATTGCTCGCTGTTATGGGGTATGGACTGCTTACAATAAATCCCGAAGCCGATATTATTATCAATCAATTTTACAAAGAAAT
>JANYFI010000122.1 GCA_025362765.1 Ferruginibacter sp.
GCTTCCCAACAGTAAAAGGGATGTATGCTATCGCACATCAGCCATCATAATTTGATATTCACTCCTGCCATGCAATTAAAGGTGGCCATAGGGAAATAATAATTTTCAGTAGTTAATCCCCTGTCGAAATAACTGGAAGTATATCCATTGGCTTCGTACTTTTTATTCAGCACGTTGTTAAGCTGCAAAATAAAAGTAGTGCTTTTTAAAAAACGAAATTCAGGCATTGCGTAGGTTAAGCGGATATCCTGCACATAATAGGGATTTAAACTCCTGCTTTGCTGAGAAGTATTGTCCATATACTGTCGGCTTACGTATTTACTGATTAAGCTTATCTCCGCATTCTTTACCGGTATGATATTGATACTGCCGCCGCCTACAACTGCGGGTGAAAAAGAGATGTCTGTTTTGTTGTATTGATTTTTTATGGTTCCTCCATTATCATAATCGTCTATCAGTTCGGTAAAGTTGTCTATTTTATTTTCACTCAGCGTTAAGTTAGCCGCAATGTTTACGTGGTTTGAACATTTTACAGTTCCCTGCAGTTCTATGCCCGCCCGGTAGCTTTTGTTAATATTAGTTCTGGGGTAAGCGCCCACATCGTTAATATTGCCAATCAATACAAGCTGGTTGTGGTATTGCATGTAAAATAAATTGGCACCGAAGGAAAAACCGTTCGTCTTTTTTTCTGCACCGGCCTCAAAATCATTTAATTCTTCCGGTTTGGGTTGTGCTGTTTTGTTCGCTTCAAAGTCATCGCGGTTGGGTTCATGGGCTGCACGGGCATACGAAGCATACAGCTGCCAGTTATTCTTGTTATAAGTAATGCCCAGTTTAGGATTTAAAAAAGTGTAACGGGGATGTATCATCAGGTCTGGATTATCTTTAAAACCGTTTATTTGGTAGTTGATACTGCGTAATTGCAAATCAGCAAATAATTGCCAGTGTTGAGTAACTTGCTGCGTAAATTTTGTATACAGGGAAAGATCTTTTTTATGCGCCGGTAAATCACCATACCACTTATAATTGAGTGGTACGGCCGGTTGTACTACCGCACGAATAATTTCTCCATAATGTTTACCGTTATATTGATTATAGCCGCCGCCAAAACTAAATTGGGTATTGTCTTTTTTATATTGCAAGGAAAAGATAGTGCCGTAAAAATTATTGTCAAGCCATTCCCGCCTAACCATGTTGGTACTTTTAGTAGTATCGTTGCCAACAATATAATCTGCCAATCCATAATCCGCTAAACTTTGACTGGCCCTGTATTCTTCATAATACCCTTTTCCCCTGGTTAAAAAAATCGCTGCATTGGCTTTCCAGTATTTATTAAATTCATGATTGTAAAATAGCTGGTAATGTGTTTGGGTATAATTGTCCGTTTCATTTGGATAGGGCGTACCAGGTTGTTCCTGCCCGGAAACATTATAAGTACGATCTGTTTTTAAATAGCTTTCAGGAACGCCATTCCAGGCCTGGTAAGTTTTTTCTTTACCCGAAAAAATATTTACCCGCAAAGAGTTTTTATCATCTACCCAGGCGGTACTAAAATAAAAAGAACGGAGATTGGTTTTAGCTCTGTCAATATATCCATTGCTGCTGATTTGGCTTAACCGGCCATCAATGGTAAAATGTTTGCCGAGAATACCGCTGCCAAATTTTACGGTATTTTTCCAGGTATTGTAACTGCCGTAACTGTTGTTTATTTCTGTGTAGGCGTGCGTATTTACTTCATTGGTAGATAAATTGATATTGCCACCGAAAGAACCGGCGCCATTACTGCTGGTGCCCACGCCGCGTTGTATTTGAATGCTGTTGGCAGAAGAAGCAATATCCGGCAGATCAACAAAATAAGTACCCTGGCTTTCGGCATCATTGTAAGGAATGCCATTGAGCGTAACATTAATGCGGCTTGCATCCGTACCGCGGATACGAATTCCTGTGTACCCAACGCCGTTACCTGCATCCGAGTTAATGATAACGGAGGGTGTTTGATTTAGCAGGAAAGGAAGATCCTGACCTACATTGTTTTTTTCAATGTCTTTTTTTTCAAGATTAGTTTTGGCAAAGGGTGCTTTTTCATTTGCCCTAATGGCGGTAACCTCAACGGGCTGCATAAAAGAGGTATCGTTGAATTTTTTTGTTTCCTGCGCAAAATTTGTCATTGCAACAGCACACAGCATACCACTGAACAGTAGTTTTTTCATTTCAATAAAATTATGCTGAACATCCGGATGAGAATCCGATGTGGTAATTGCTCCCTTCGCAGGCATTATCCTGAGCAGGTTAACGGGTATTATCTCAGCCTCTATAAAAGAAGCACCCCGGAAATTCAGACGATGAATAAGAACAGTTTTGAAACACGAAGATAAAACAGTTTTGAATTATTTATTTTTAATTTTTTGTAACGAAAGGATTGTGGCAACCGTTTCAATAAAAAAATAACCATGAAACAAATAATCATTTCACTTATTACCCTCATCAGTATAAACGCATTTGCCCAAAATAAGGTAGAGGTTGCTGATGCAAATGCGCAAAAGCGTACTTTAAACGCCACATTTTCCGCCATCTCTGTTTCTGACGGTATTGATTTGTACCTTACGCAGGGCAATGAAGAATCCATTGCAGTTAGTGCGTCTGATGAAAAATACATGGATCGTTTTAAAACGGTGGTGGAAGATGGAACGTTAAAAATTTATTTTGATAACAAAGGATTGAGTTGGGTAAACACAGGAAAACGAAAATTGAAAGCCTATGTTTCTTTTAAAACACTTGAAAAAATTCATGTGTCGTCCGGCGCTGATGTAATGTTGAAGAGTATTGTTACAGTAAATAAACTGGAATGCTCCCTTAGCAGCGGAGCGCATTTTGCCGGACAGGTAGACATCGGTCAGCTAACCGTTTCACAAAATAGTGGTTCGGAAATTGACCTTTCAGGTAAAACAGATCACTTGCAGGTAGATGTGAGCAGTGGTGCGGTTTTTAAAGGATTTGACCTGGCGGTGGATTTTTGCGAAGCAAAGGCCTCCAGTGGCGGCGGGGTTAGGGTTACCGTAAACAAAGAGCTAAATGCCAAAGCAAATAGCGGTGGAGGCATCCGTTACAAAGGCAACGCCGTAATTAAGGACTTAAACGTTGACAGTGGCGGAGTAGTAAAAAAAGCATCTATTTAATTTTATAAATATCCCAACATGAAAAAGATAATTTTATCTCTTGTAATCATCGCCGGCGCATTGTTGGCGCAGGCACAAAAAGCATTGGTGAATGATGCGAATGCAGAACAAAGACATTTAGCGGGAAGTTTCAACGCTATCAAAGTATCGGGCGGAATTGATTTATACCTTTCCCAGTTTGACACGGAATCCATAGCAGTGAGTGCATCGGAAGACAAGTACAAAGAGCATATTAAAACTGTGGTAGAAAATAATACACTTAAAATTTATTATGATGGCGATAGGATGTGGGGTGGCGGAAATAAAAAATTGAAAGTGTATGTTTCTTTTAGAAATTTAGAAAAATTGCAGGCATCCGGTGCCTGCGATGTGCAGGTAGCTGGTACTATCAACGTTCCTTCACTGGCGATGGATATGAGCGGCGCAAGCGATTTTAAAGGAGCAGTAAAAACAAACGTTCTTAAGATTGAATTAAGCGGTGCGTCTGACGCCACAATTAGCGGGGAAGCCGGTTCTGTAAACATTCATTCCAGTGGAGCCAGCGACTTTAAAGGCTATGACCTTGTAACAGATGTATGTAATGCAAAAGCATCCGGTGCATCTGATATCCATATCACAGTTAACAAAGAGATATACGCTGAAGCGAGTGGCGCCAGTGATATTTCTTATAAAGGGGGTGGCGTGATAAAAGATCAGCGCAGCAGCGGTGCCAGCAGTATCAGTAAAAAAGGGTAATTGAATATCGTTAAAAACAGGTTGCCTGATTTTAACACTGAACTGGTCAACCTGTTTTATTTATTTGCCAAATGCCCAGGTTAAAAAGCCGGGTAATGCCTTGCTCCAGTCTGCATAGTCATGTTTACCTTCAGCAGCCTCTGTAAAAACAATATCGCCTGGCAGACATACATTTTTACTTTTAATTACAGTCAGCAGGTCTTTGGTATCGTCCACCACGTCAATTATTCCGTCTTTATCGCGGTCACCTTTTTCTTCCTGGTCGCCGGCATAAAACCAATATTTAAGTTTTGGCCTTTTCCTTGATGATTTTATTTTGCTAAGTAAGATGCGGTCTTTGTCATCGGTATAATCAACAACAGCAGTATCTTTATCCCGCCACCAAAACGATCCGGAGAACACACCCACCTTATCAATTTTATCTGCATGGTTCCAGGCAATATCCATGGCAGAGAGGCCACCCAATGAACAACCGGCGATTACAACCGAATTGAACTTTCGTACACTGGCTTTTTTCTTTGCAAAATCCAACAGCTCATTTGAGATAAAGGCGTCATATTTATCAGCTTTACTTCCCCGGTTTAAGTAATCGGGGTAACCGCTTACACCATAATCATCATTCCTGTTGCCCGCATGAACGGCAACAATCAGTAATGGTTCAATCAATTTCTTTTTATACAAGCTGTCGGTAATTTTTTTTATCCTCAAGGCATCCACCTCTTGACCGTCATTTAGTAAAAGCAGGTTCATCTCACCTTTATTATTGGGCATTGGTGTGCTGATAATTGTTAATTTGATGTGTTCCTGCAGGTGTCGGCTGTATATTTCGTCTTCCTGCTGTTTTATTTTTTTGCCACACCCAAGTAGTAAGAAGCAGGCTGCCACAGGGATTAAGGCGAGTTGTAACTTTTGTTTCATAATTTAATTTGAAATACGAATGTATATTATTTGGCGGCAAAACTGTAATCCCTTAGTTTTGCACCGCGAAGTAGAGCAGCGGTAGCTCGTCGGGCTCATAACCCGAAGGTCAGAGGTTCGATCCCTCTCTTCGCAACTAAAAAAAACGAAGGCTCGCAAGAGCCTTTTTTATTCTTGGCAAGTTGCTGATGAATTTGATCACCTCCTCCAGTCTTTCTGTTTGTATGCGGTTATCAATCTCTTATTGAGACTTGCCTTTTAAAGGTGACATACATGAAATCCGGTTTTGTAAATATTTTTGGTAAGCCTAATGCAGGCAAAAGTACATTGCTCAATGCCCTTATTGGCGAAAAGCTGGCGATTGTCTCGCATAAAGTGCAAACCACGCGGCATCGCATCAAAGCAATTTTAACCGGCCCCGATCACCAGATTATTTTTTCTGATACGCCCGGTATTATTGAACCCAAATACAAACTGCACGAAAAAATGATGCAGGCGGTAAAGGGAAGTCTTGAAGATGCTGACCTGGCATTACTGATTACAGATGCCAGAGAAAATCCTGAAGAAAGCCATTTAATTTTTTCCGCCCTTAAATTAAAAGTACCAGCGCTGGTTGTTTTAAATAAAGCAGATGCAGTAAGTGAAGAAGATCTCGCAAAAGCCACTGAATTTTTTAGCCAACAAACTTATTGCAAGGAAGTGATCGTTATTTCAGCCCTAAAGAAAAAAGGCATTGAAAAACTGTTGGCCATCATCATTGGTTTGTTACCGGAAGGAGCGCCTTTTTATGAAGGCGATGATATTAGCGATTTGCCCACTAAGTTTTTTGTAAGCGAACTCATCAGGGAAAAAATATTTTTATTATACGGAGAAGAAATTCCTTATCACGCCACCGTATTGGTGCAGGAGTTTAAGGAGAAAACAACGCTGATTAAAGTGGGCGCAGATATCATTGTTCAAAGAGAAACGCAGAAAGGAATTATTTTGGGCGAAGGCGGCAAAATGATTAAACAGTTAGGCACCTTAGCGAGAAAGGATATAGAAGAATTTTTGGGCAGTAAAGTATTTTTAGAATTGTTTGTAAAAGTACGGCCCAAATGGAGAGACAATGAAATGCAGTTAAAGGAATACGGATATTAATAATGGATAATTTTTTAAGGGGAAATATTTTAACGACGAGGTACTTTTATTTTGCCAAACTTTATCAATTATCAAATAAAAAATTAATCATTTAGGAGAAGAGACCTGGTTGTAGAAAGTTAGTATCAGTTATCAATTAAACAATTATCAATTAAAGAACATGAGTTTTACAGTAGCAATAGTAGGAAGGCCTAACGTAGGCAAAAGCACTTTTTTTAACAGGATGCTGGAGCAGCGCAAAGCCATTGTAGATGATATTAGCGGCGTTACCCGCGACCGCCAATATGGTATAGCTGACTGGAATGGCAAATTGTTTAACGTGATCGACACCGGCGGGTTCGTGCCAAAAACCCAGGATATTTTTGAAAAAGAAATCCGCAAACAGGTGTTAATTGCCATAGAAGAAGCCGATGTAATATTGTTTATGGTAGATGTAACAACAGGCGTTACAGACCTTGATGAATCCATGACTCAAATGTTGCGAAAAACAACCAAACCTGTTTTTTTGGTAGTAAACAAAGTGGATAATCACGATCGCCTGCTGGAAGCCTCAGAATTTTATAGCCTTGGTTTTGACAGAATACATTTTTTATCTTCTATCAGCGGAACAGGAACCGGGGATTTACTGGATGAAATAACCGCTTTAATAATAGAAGAATCAGTACCTGAAGAAGAGAACTTACCTAAGTTCGCTATCATCGGCCAGCCTAATGTGGGCAAATCTTCTTTGTTGAACGCATTAACAGGGCAGGAGCGGACCATAGTTAGTGACATTGCCGGCACTACACGGGATACCATTCATACGCACTATAATTTATTTAATAAGGAGTTCATTTTAATAGATACCGCCGGTATCAGGCGAAAAGCCAAGGTAAATGAAGATCTTGAATTTTATTCAGTGATCAGGGCCATCAAAGCGGTGGATGAGGCAGATGTGTGTTTATTATTACTCGATGCCGAAAAAGGTATTGCGGCACAAGATCTTTCCATATTTGCAATGGCGGTTAAAAAAGGAAAGGGAATTGTGGTATTGGTGAACAAATGGGATGTGATGCCGAAAGAAACCAATACCGCCAGAGACTACGAGATAGAATTAAAAAAACGTTTTGCTCCGTTCAGCGATTTGCCGATCATCTTTATTTCAGCCCTGGAAAAAACCAGGATATTTAAAGCGATGGAAGTAGCGCTGGAAGTATATGATAGCCGTAAGCAAAAAATTGCTACTTCTAAACTCAACGATAAAATGCTGAAAGCGGTGGAAGCGTATCATCCCCCGGTTGTAAGAGGTAACCAGGTGAAGATTAAATACGTTACACAATTACCAGTGGTGGTTCCGTCTTTTGCCTTCTTTTGTAATTATCCTGAGGATGTTAAAACACCATATAAAAATTATCTCGAAAATCAGTTGCGGCTCAATTTTAAATTTACGGGCGTGCCGGTTAGAATCTTTTTTAGAAAAAAATAATTTGTTAATCTATACTAAGGTTGTTTATTAGGCGTTTATGCTGGGAATTTATTAATATGCAAATTTATTTGAACAATTAAAAAAAGAAAGTATATTTGCACAAAATTTTTAACAAAAAAACAATATAATGAAAAAATTAATTGCTATTCTTGCTGTTACAGTGTCTATGACAGCTTGTAACAATTCAACAGATTCTGCTGCTGCCTCAGCTGCTGATTCTGCAAAAGCTGCTACAAGTGTTGCTGATTCAGCTTCAAAAGCTGCTGCCGCTACAATGGATACTGCAAAAAAAATGATCAGCAATGCTGCTGACAGTGGAAGCAAAATGATGAATAAAGTTGCTGACAGTGCAAGCAAAATGGTTGACAAAGCTGCTGATAAAATGGTTGATAAAGCCAAAGAAGGCGCTGACAAAATGAAAGCTGGTGCTGATAAAATTGTTGATAAGGCTAAAGAAGCTGTAAAAAAACCATAATCTCTGCTATTAAAATAATTTAGTAAGGTCCTCCTGATTTTGTCAGGAGGATTTTTATTTTAAGGGGATTGTTTGTTGTTGACTGGCAGTAGTTTTATTGGTCGGCAAGTGTCCCGGCACATTTTTTTTCAATACCACATAGCAAATTGCTGCCAGCAGCAGAATCAATACAATAGCAAAAATAGCATAAGGTTTGTCTTTTATCCTGTGTTTGTTGCGGCGGGTTTTTGTTTTGTTGAGTTGCTTTTGTAAATTCTTATTCAATTCGGCTACATACAACTCAAGATTTTTTGTTGGTTGTATTTCCTGCAATCCTTCCACAGCATCATTCATGAAATCATCTGCTGCCATGTTTTTTTCCAGCTCGTGCTCATCAGCCTGCGATATATGGTGGCTCAGGTAGTCCATTAACCGCTGGTTATCGATGTCTTTATTGCTGTTGGATAATATGTCTTTTAAATCATTGCTCATGTTGTTGTAAACGCTCCAGGATTATTTTTAAATTTCGCTTACCGTTTTGAATATTGCTTTTTACCTGCAGCAAACTATACCCAGTGTGGGCCGTAATTTCCTGGTAACTTTTTTTGTCAAGGTAAAACAAAGTTATGCATTGTTGTTGTTCTGTATTCAACTGCTGTACGGCTGCTTCCATTTGGGTAAGCGCAAGGTCTTTTGCCAGAAAGTTTTTTTTGTCTTCCGCCTCATCCGGCGTGGCCAGTAATTTTTCATTTATTTCCACCGATTGTTTTCCCTTGTCCCTTAATTTCATCAGGCAATGGTTTTTTGCCACCATATATAACCAGCTTTTAAAATAGTCAACTTTATATTTATGCAGTTCTGTAATTGCTTTTAAAAAAACCTGCTGCACCCCATCTTTTGCCTCTTCTTCATTCTTTAAATACTTCATACAAACACCCAGTAACAGCAAGGTATAGCGTTGCAGCAAAATGCCCAGCCATTCATTGTCTTTCTCCGCGTAAAATTTATTAAGCAGTTCGCTGTCTTCTATATGTTTGTATTTGTCCGGGTTCAAAGTTGTCAGGTATAACTATTAGATGTAAACTTAGCAAAATTCCATAAAGCACTCATAACTAAATCCCTCGTAGCAGCCTTTCATTTTTCTTTAACACAACAAGCCACACATTTATGGAAACTGCTTTATACTGTATCACATTCAATTAAAATTTTTCATGAAATTAATATTGAAACTGCCTGCTACAATGCTGTTGCTGATTGCTGCTCTCAGTGCTGTGGGATATTTTTTTTGGTATAAAGCTAAATTTACCCCTTCCAACAATGTCCGGTCATTTGTTTTTACCGCAGGTAAAGACAAAGCCCTGACGTTGCACCGACTAATTGCAAAGGCCAGAGTTATAAAGGAATATAGCAAGGCTAATCACTATAACACTGAATATTGTTTTATGGTGGATATGCAGATTGCCTCCGGAAAAAAGAGATTTTTTGTGTATAATCTTCTAAAAGATTCGATTGAATATGCCGGGCTGGTAGCACATGGCTGTGGAAGAAATGCACAAAGTAACGGCGTCGAATTTTCCAATAATGCCAACAGTTTATGCAGCTCGTTAGGGAAGTATAAAATCGGCCTATCCTACAGTGGTAAATTTGGGCTGGCGTTTAAATTATACGGACTTGAAGTAACGAACAGCAATGCATTCAAACGTTTTGTGGTATTGCATTCACTTACCTGCGTGCCGACGGA
>JANYFI010000212.1 GCA_025362765.1 Ferruginibacter sp.
ATATCCAACGCCCGACATCGAATCCTTAAAAAAATTAACCGCATTGCCTTTTTCCCACATCGAAAGCAAGTTTAGAAAACTGCACAATAAAACCCTGTACCAGTATTTTAAGGAAAAAAAAATACAACAGGGAATGCTCTACCTGAAAGAAGGAAAAAGTGTATCGGATGTGGCTTTTGAACTGGGGTACTCCAATCCCGGCAATTTTTCCTTCTCTTTTAAAAAAATGTTTGGCCTTACTGCAGATGAATTTCGGCGTCAATTTCAAAAGATTAAAAAATGACCGTTTTTACCTACGATTTTAGCGACTACGACAACTACTGTAAAGAACTGGCGGCTTTACTTAAGATACCCTATGAGAATAATACAGTTCACTTTCCGGAGTATGTTGCCAGCGGGCAGGCAAAATTATTGTCGTTTCCCAATGGCCTGCAAGCGGTAATACAGGATTGTGTACTGCATGATGATTTTACCTGGCAACGCATTGCTTCCTTTCCGGAGATTTTTATTTTAAGAGTGGATTATGTAGAAATTAACACAGACATGGAGGTAAAACTGGATGATGAAGTGTTCCGCGATGAATCGAAAATATACAGCAGCATTACATTAACAAGTTCGCGGTTTGGGTTAGATGCAACCGTAAAAAAAGGAAGCGTGGTAAAGAGCGCCAATATCATTATTAAACCCGAATGGCTAAAAAAATACTTACCCGCAGATGCGGTTAATTACTGGCTGCACGCATTGCGATCGTTGAAATTAAAGGGCGTGAATATGGTGCCGATGGATTTTAATACAAGACAGTCGCTGTTTGGCATTATCGATATGTCTGCCGACGACCCTGCTTATAAATTAAAGGCGCTCACCCGAATATTTGAAATAACGGATTACTACTTTAAGAAAGTCAATTGTCAGTTTGGCCAATGGAATAAACAGCAAAAATCATTCACAGATATCGACAAAATTATTGAGCTGGATGTTTTTCTTACCCGTGATTTTAACCAGCCTGTGCTCACCCTGGATGAAATGGCCGTTAGCGTGCACATGAGTCCAAGCAAATTAAAATCGTTATTTAAAAAAACATACGGACAATCTATCTACGAATACTTCACGGTAAGCAGGCTCAACAAAGCGAGACACCTGTTGCTGGAAAACAATCTTTCAATAAAAGAAGTAGCATGGCAAATGGGTTACTCCGCTGTATCTAACTTTTCAGCGGCATTTAAAAAACAGTTTCACATTTCGCCAGGTGAAATGCTTGCTACACCATACTAAAAAATCTTACCAGGCTTTTAAGCAATTATTATCACATTTACTACCTGCCTGCACCATTCTGGGATTGCTACCCTTACTACATTCTTTTGCAAATAAAAAGCTAAAATTAATTTGTCAGGGCAATTTTGTCTTATTTCATATAATATACTTCCTTTATCAGGTTGCACAGGATTTTTTTTTGCCGCAATTTTGCACCTTCAAATGAAATAGTTATTGTGTAAAAAATACATATTGCAGTATCTCCGAAATCTACGTCAGTTTTATTCGTCCCTTTGTAGACAAATTTACTTCTGTTGTGTTGTTTTATTATAAAAGCAACTCTGGATGCCCCGGTTTTAAATTAATATCCTTTAGGCTATCAGAAGATGCATTTCTTTCCAGTAGTGCAGAGCCATTCGCCCTGGCGGGTGGCTCTTTTTTTAATTAATTATGCAACAAAACCCAAAGAAAATTTTTATTGCTGGCGCTGCAAGGCCGATTGGTCTCTCATTGACAAATACCTAAGCCCTATGCAACTTAAAATATCTTGGATTAGTAATACTCTTGAATGTTAATATTCATTGCGTTTTTATTTTTCAAATTTTAAAAACCTGGTACGGTGCAGACAAAGGCGGTTACAATAGGTACTTGCGGACTATACCTTTGGTCAATTATTTCAGAATGGCACATTATATGTTTACACTTAATAAAAAATGAATCAAAAAAAAAGTTTCAGCATTATCGTACTGCTCATTGTAATACTACCTTTTATGTTTAGTTGTTCTTCCATTCCCAAAGCTGCAACCGCTGTAACGCCTTTTAATAAAGACAGGTACCTTGGTAAATGGTACGAAATTGCCCGAATGGATTTTCGGTTTGAAAAAAATATGGATCACACGACTGCCGAATATTCAATGCGCAGCGATGGGAAAATAAAAGTAGTGAACCGTGGATTTAATACCACAAAAAATAAACAGAAAGAAGCTGTTGGCAAAGCCAAATTCAGGGGAGATAATAATGTTGGTGCGTTAAAAGTTTCTTTTTTTGGCCCATTTTACGCTGCCTATAATGTTATAGCAATTGATGACAATTATCGATACGCTTTAGTAGCAGGGAAAAACCTTCATTATTTATGGATACTATCCAGAGAAAAGACAATCCCTGAAGAAATAAAAAACGACTACCTGAAAAAAGCACAGGCCATTGGTTTCAAGACAGGAGAACTTGTTTGGGTAAAGCAGGATTAAATACCTGTTTACACCCCAACGTTAACTGGATAACCGTATTAAAAATGATCGCAGAAAAGGAATGCTAAGTTGTTTAAAAAAATCCAGTTTACGCAAACTGAAACTAAAATAAACAACAAATTGCCGAATACTGCTTTCATCAAATAAACAGATTCAGGCAGTTGAAATATACGTTCGGTTACTGTTATAAATATTTTAACATTTGCAAACTAAACTTTGGAGTCCATTTTGCATCTATACAT
>JANYFI010000225.1 GCA_025362765.1 Ferruginibacter sp.
ACTTTTTTAACCGGTAAGCCAGCAGCGGAATTTTTACAATATCCCGGGCGCTTTTTCTCTTTTCAAGATTTGAGTGATCGATTGTTTTGATGGTAATATCATTTACCGGCAATTCAAATTCGATGGTATGATTTAGCAATATAAGATGAATCTCAAATTCCTTATAAAACGAATTAATGATTTGTGCTACTACTTTTTCAGCCCCCGCCACTTCCAGTGCGTTGATGAGTATAGCCACTTTCTTTTTTTGCATGTTTACAAATTCCCTGTTGATAACCCGTTATTGACAGGCGTTAAATAAAAACCGTATAAAAAACTACAGCGATTGAGGAAACCAACGCATTGCTGGATTGTAAATGTAAAGCCGAAAAATTTATGGAAATAAAATTAAATTGTAATCCCCTTTGCAACAATTCCTTTTTACTGTGGCTACGGCTTTAAAAAAATATACTTTTGCTGTTATGGCAGCTTTACATATTGGTATGATAGCAGACAAAAAAAATATTATCCCTCAGTTAACGATGCTAAAGCCAGTGATTTTTGATTTAGGATGCGGCACTTTTAAGCAGCAATCACATTGGATAGGAGTAGATATGCTGGATACTAGCGCAGCTGATATTATAGGAGACGTTTATGAGGTAATAAAAGCTTTACCCGATAACTGTGCAGACGAAATACATGCCTTCCATTTTTTTGAACAACTGCCGCATATCCCTGCTTTACTTATTGAAATAAGCCGGATTTTAAAGCCAACTGGTTTTATTGAGGTAGTAGTACCGCATTTTTCCAATGCCTATTTTTATTCTGATTATACGCTCCGGCATTTTTTTGGCCTCAATTCTTTTTCGTACCTGATAAAGGATAATTTGTTGAAACGAAAAGTACCGCAATACAGCATTGATACCGGCTTACAGTTAAAGTCTATCTTTTTACATTTTAAATATCCGTGGATTATCAACAGGCCCTTTCGTACTTTTTTCCAACTATTGTTTAATACTTCTAATTTTATGAAAGAGTGGTACGAGGACAGTCGGAGCAGCAATATATTCTGCTATGAAATTCAATTTATACTTACCAAACTGTAGTTTTATATGAATGTCCTTCCCAGAGTTTGTATAATGATACCCACTTATAACCAGGCCAACTTTATTGGTAAAGCGGTTGAAAGTGCCTTGGCGCAGGATTATCCCAATATTGAAATTGTAATTGCAGATGACTGCTCAACGGACAATACAGCAGCAATTTTACAGTCATTTTTAAATGACTCTAAAGTAAAATATAAAAGAAATAGCACCAATATTGGCCGCGTGGCCAACTATCGAAAATGTTTGTATGAGTATACCACTGCGGAATGGGTGATTAACCTGGATGGCGATGATTACTATACTAATGATCAATTTATTTCCGCTGCGATAGCGGCCATCCAGAAATGCGGAAATAAAGATATCTTATTTTATCAAGGTGTAAACGTTCTAAAAAAAGGGGTGGTTGCAAAATTGACCGAACCCAATATAATACCAAATGAAGTTTGCATTGCGGCACGGGATTATTTTTTCGATTTTTTTAAAAGAGACTATTTTTCTCACATGTCTACCCTCTATCATAGGCCTTCGGCTATCAAAAATGATTTTTATTCCAAAAATGTTCTTTCATCCGACATCTTTTCTATTTTGGCCCTGTGTGTGAAATTCTCAACAAGGAACGTGATAGTTAGTAAATTGGTTTCTGGTGTTTGGCTGCAGCACGAAAATAACATTAGCCAAACAAGCCAATTAAAGTTGCATCGAAATAATGGGCGGTTTTATTTAAAATTATGCCGTCTGGCACTGGCTAAAGGATTCGATAAATGGGAATGTTATAGATGGCTGATAAAAGCGTGGTATATTTATTTAAGAAGCTATATTTTTAAATTAGCCAGATTTTGGAAATAAAACGATAAAAAAGAGTGTAGCTATTGCAATTGGTGAAACATGCTATGTTTTTTTATAAAAGACCAAAACATCAGCGGCTTTAATAAAAAGAATATCCCGTATAGGTGTTTTGCCAAGATTTTTTTGAACAAACCATATGTGAATACAAAGCGAGATAAAAGCTACTACTAAAAAGGTGACCGCGCCACCAGTAGTGCCGATTAAAGGAACCAATATTATATTGCCCGCTACAGACAGAATAAGAATAAGAATTGCGATTTTATTTATTTGGGGGAAAATGCCCATAATGTTCCATTGTGTTGCCAATATCATAGGAACGGAATAAAATACAACGGCAGGAAGAAAGTAGGTGAATAGTGGAACAGCTTGTTCAAACCCTTTACCTCCAACAATTGCCACAAATGGTTGGCTAAGAAAAAAAATGCCTAATGCGGCTATACACATTATGGTAAAAGTTAGCCTTGAATTATGTAACAATATTTTTTTCTGTTCTTTTTTGTCTTTGCCTAATAACGAGTGATACAATAAATTTTGGATGCTTAGAGGAATAACGAGTAATACTTGTGAAATCCCAACAGCGAGCCCATATATACCCATTTCTTTTTCTGTACAGAAATAATTAATGATCAAAATGTCTGACCTGCTGACGGCGAAACTAACAATTGATCCAAAGTGTGCAGCAAAGGAGGTTTTTGCAAGAAGCTTCAATATTGAATTTCCTGCATGTCGTTTTTTAAAATCAGGATAAAGAAACCAGATTGCCAGGGTAGCTGTAACAAGCCATCCCAAAAGATTGATATAAAGTAAAAATTCAACCGAAGTTTTATGCATTAACCATATAATGGCAATGCCGGCAAGATTGATTATTGCGTATGATGAATACAAAATATTAAATGCCCTGAAATTTCCTTTTACTTGAACAATGGCCAAACTATATTGCTGAAGCATCATAAAGGGAATCGTAACAAAGGCCAATACGACGTATTTTAATGAGAGGTTATTGAACAAAGAAGGTACTATACTGAACATTGCAAGGCCAATGATGAATGAAACGAATCCCAAAACAACAGCTGCGATAGCGCTGGTATAAGCAAGCTTATAAATATTGCCGGGATTTTGATTTGACAGATTTAAGATGGCTGTAGATAAACTAAGGTGAAAGAGAATTAAAAATGTGTTGCTCCACGTAGTTGCTGCAATAAAAATCCCTCTCCCTTCAGGACCTATTATATGATTGGTTAGAATAAGAACGATAAATTGGCTAATAAAAACGGCCCCTTTTGAACTGAGGTTAAAAAGCAGTTTTTTAAGCATACCTATTGGCTAATTTTTCCTGAATGAAATTTTTAAAGTACAGGGTCTCATTGATAATATCAAAATGCTTCAAAACATATTCTCTAGACTTTTTGCCTATGGAATGAATTATTTCTGTGTCTGAAGTAAGTTTTTGAAGCCAGTCGCAAATATCATTTTCATTTAAAGCATGGCAGATTGGAGTTGGCTCATTTAGAAGGGGTTCAAAAATTTCAGGCCGGGCATTGGCTATTAAAGGCCGGCCCATCAGCATTGCATACAATCCGCCCGAGACAAAATGCTTGCCCATTTGTTCAAAAACGATGTCGGCCTTACTTATATGGTCTTTTAATTCTTTAAAAGGCATCTCTTTATGCCATGTAACCATTTTTGCAAATCCTAATTCATCAATCAGGTCTTTACTTTCCTGCAAATGCAAGCCTTTTTCAACAAAATGGATATCCAATGGTTTGGACGAAGTCTTAAGAAATAAAGCAATACCTCTTAACATAATATCGTTACCCTTGTTTTCGTATACGGTTCTTCCGGGGGGAAAAGGCGTTTTCCACATAAACCTGGTCAAAGAAAAGATCCGGCATATTTTGTTATCGGGTGGGGTGCTATAATTAAAACCCTCTGTGACAATATGGAAATGATTAAAACGTGCGAAGCTTTTTCCATGAAAAATTTCTTTTAAGAATTGCTCCCCGTTTGGGACCATTCCTTCGGGAAAGTAACTTATTAACGCTGCTTTTGAAATCCCGTTTCGTAACTGATTAACAGAAAATTTTGCGTAAGCCTTCTTTACAAAATCAGGTATAAAACGTAATTTAGGATTGATCATTTTCATATTTCGCACATTTTCGTAATCGGCCATTATTTCAAGATCACCACCCGAAAACATACTTATAGACAGAACTGATGGCTTTAAAAATTTTTTAAATCTGTGTCCGTAATCATTCAGTATTACAGCATCGCATGTATTTAATTCTTTTAAAACCTCTCTTAAAAAAATATTTGGTAAATGAGTAAAGGCGGCAGTGCGGAGCGAAAATTTTTCCTTAATCCAAACAGGATATGGATATTCAATATCACTTGCATGATGTTCGGGGCGATTCAACATATCACCCGCAGGCGCATCAACATAAAGCACCACCTCGCACCCCATATTCCGCATTTGACTGGCTATTATGAAGGGGTAATTGTTGGTATTACCTAAAAAACCTATTTTCATATTCTTTAATTCGGATTTTTTAGATACAGTTATTCCCCTTTTCACAGATTAGAAAAATACTGGAACATAGGTCGGGATATATTTGTCCTAATTGAAAACAACCTTGTAAATATTCGTCAGAAATAATATCAGTATTCAATAGCCGGTCCCATTGAAAATTGGCTAGTGCTTTAAAAAATATCCCTGAACGGTAGACTACTTTTAGTCCCGCGGCCCGGGCATCTCGTTCTAAAGTGTCCAGTGTGTAAGTAATACGATGACCATGCTTTGCTTCGGCAGGGGTAATGGCACTGTTGTTTGTAATTAGGCCCATTTTAACAGCTATCTGCCGAGAAGGCGCATTGGCGTTGGGGCAAACAAGAAAGAATCTTCCAGTATCGCTAAGCCATTCATCATTGATTCTTTTCATCACACTTACCGGATTATCCAGGTGTTCCAGCACATGCGTAAGAATAATATTGTTATAATTTTCCGGAAGTATAGCCTCTTCAAAGAGTGCATTTATAAATTTTATACTTTCCCCAAATTCACTTCTTGCTGCCGAGATAGCCTCATCAGAGGCTTCAATGCAAGTTATATCGTTAAAATGCGCTGTAAGCCGCCTTGTGAAATCTCCTTTAAAACTTCCCAATTCCAGGCAATTCCCAGCTTTAAAAAATGGTTCGAAAGCTTGTATCATAAACCTATGCATTACATCGAAATCAAAATTGTAAGCGTACTTATGATCAGTTGTATCTTTTAGTTCGTTATTATAATTTCTTCCGGCGCTCATAAATAATTATTGATTTTTGTAACTCACAAATTTTTTTTCATTGAAATAAAATCGTTTTTAACCAAAGTTTGGTAAAATTCATTTTTTATATATAGCCTAATTGCCGCTTTATTTTCACAAAAAACTTCCAAGCTGACATCTTTAAATTTATGTTGTTTACCATACACGAAACAATTTTTTAAAAGTTCGGTGGCCAGCCCATTTCCTGAATATTTTTTTATCACACTGATATTGGTTATAAAGCCAGAATAATTTTCTTTGTCATTAAAATAGGTGGCTACCAGGCCCACCAGAATATTATTATCCCAAGCTTCAAAGGTAACGGAGTTTTCAACTAACTTTCCTGAGTATTCCTGTAGGTCTACCACTTTGTCCAATGGCGGAATAAAACTGTTTTTACAATTGGTTAAGTGAATCAGTACACTTTGCACATCAGCCGTTTTAATTCTAAATTCAACGTTTAAAGGATTCATCTTAGATTATTTCATTTCCACCTGTTCTAATTGGGCAAGCCCAAAGCCGTATCGTCCAAACTCATTACCGTTATATAATAGATACACGTGCCCGTTACATTCAAATATATGTGGATAACACATCATTTCTGAATCCCAGCCCTTTTCTGAAAAGCAAATACCTGCCGCTTCGTCATCTCTTGTCCAGCTTCGCAAATCATCCGACCAGGCGTAGCCTAAACGATAGCCGCGTTTTACATTTTTTCGAAAGTCCATTGCTTCCCTAAAACAGAAATACATGTGATACCGGTTTTCAATTTTTATCACGGTAGGGAGCGCCTGGCATTCATCTTCATTCAAACTGTCGGCAATTATCTGCTTACCTTCTTCCTTTTGCCAGTTAACACCGTCGATTGAAATGGCATGCGCAATTTTATAGACTCTTGCAGCAGGTTCATTGTTGTCAGGCTCAATCCATCTTTGTCCAAAAATGTACCACATGTGAAAGCAGTCATCATATACTTTTACAAAAGAGTCGCCTACCAACATGGGCTCATGTGCAGACGAAGTTAATACTGGCCCAGCCCCAACTTTTTTAAACGTAACACCATTGTCTTCACTAAATGCCAACCCCGTAGATGTTTCAACAGACACAGCGACACGCCTGCTCCATCCGCATGTGTAGGCTAATATTTTATTTGCATGTCTTACTATATTTATCGGAAAAATTCCGTGTTCGTCAAAGCATCCCAATTGCCCAAGTTCTATCACCGTGTCAGTAGAAATATTTAATACTTTTTTAAAATCTTTATCAAAATCTACAAACGAAATATGGCTCAGATATTTGCCGGTAGCAACATCTTTTTGTCTTGTTGAAAAATAGATTCGCACAAAATTATCAAATAACAACGTTTGGGGTGATTGGGCAAACTCCAAACAATTGTTTGCAAGTTTGTGCTTTGTAGGATCAAAGATTAAACCTTTTTTTAACCACTTCATTTTGCATTTTTTATGGTTGATAGCTTTCCAGTTTTGCTAATCCAAATCCAAACCTGCCAACCTGGTTTCCAAGATAAAACATATATAGCTCATCATCCAATTCAAAAATATGCGGATAGCTTATCATTTCAGCATCCCATCCTTCTGCTGACACTTCAATTCCCGCTTTTGTATCGTCTCTAATCCAATTGGTAAGATCATCCGATGAAGCGTACCCAATTCTGTAACCGTTATTTTTGTTTCTGTAATTTGCGCTGTATCTGTAACAGAAAAACATGTGGTACTTGCCGCCATAGAAAAATACGTCAGGGCTTGCCTGGGCTTCATTTTCCTCCACTTTTGGCTGAATGAGATCGGTATTGTTTTTTATCCATTTTATTCCATCCTCTGATGTAGCCATTCTTATGGTATATACAGGTTCTGGTTTGCCATTGTCTAACACCCACTTTTTACCTGCAATGTAGAATAGGTAAAAAATATTATTAAACTTCCTGATTTTAGGACCGCTTAAAATAAATGGCTCATCCGGAGAATA
>JANYFI010000351.1 GCA_025362765.1 Ferruginibacter sp.
TACCATGGCAGGATGAGGCGTAACTTCCTTATTGCCATGGTATTAAGCAGCCATGGTATTTATGACACGCATATGCCTGATAAATGGAGCAGGATTAAGTTTGAATACTAACCACCTTGAAGTATACTGCAGTGTTATTAATAGCAGAAATTGCTTAGATCATTATTTTGCTGAATTAACTTGCCCGAAATAGCCATGGATTTTATTTTTTGTTCACCTCTTGTCCAATCCAATAAAGATGACTTACTCCCGCATGCAATAAACCCTCTCCCAAATCAGCTTCGGTATATACATATCCGGTATTTTTTTTAGCGGGTAAATTTTTAAATGGCATTGTATTTTTATTTTTAAGATGAATATGCTGATATCGTTTTTCTTTCTGCTTGTTTACTTGCACAAGCTGTAAAACTATTCCGGCAGCTATTAGTTTTAAATAAACTGCTATGGAAACCATAACGGGAAAAGAAAAAATAAATTGCGGCAATTAATTCTACAACTGGTAGATTTTTTACTATTTAAACTTTTAGAATGCAATATGTTTTTAATGGATGTTAAAACCTGAAAGAAGACTATTTCGGTGATTTATAAATGATGCTGTCTTTCATTACCGATTGTACATAGCCCATATATTATTTTGGTTGATTTTTTGAGGTCCACGTAGGCGAAGCCTGCCGCTTCGGAATTTTTTTTATTGAGTTACGAATTCTCATTTAAAATTTCTTGCATCAATAAAGCGGCCATTGTCGATGACCTGAATGTTTTTTTACCTGCGACCTGTGGGATGTGAAGCTGCAAGGAAGGCTGCAGGTTTTAAATAATGATTCGTTAATAGTTTTAAAACCTGCCATAAAGCAAAGCAGGGTTGTAAACCTTTATTTATCATAGTAATGGAAAAAAGTGGTTAAAGATTAAGGCAGGAATGAAAGGCGCTATACAATAAAATGTAAAAAGAAGTGAGCCGTTGAAATGTTATTTCGGCAGCATCACTTAACTTTAGTAAAACTAATTTTAAACAAAAACCTACGCAATGCAACAATCCCACATTTTTAAAGGTACCGGCAAATTATTGATAGGCTTGTCCCTGCTGCTTATTCCAGCTATTTACAGTTGTAACAACGCCACCGAAAAATCAGATGCTACAAAAACGGACTCTCCGATGGTAACAGCACCGTTACCCGATAGCGCTATGAAAAAAGATACCCTTGACACAATACCGTCCATAAATGATACCAGTAAAGGTGGCCAGGTGGTGCCTATAACTCAAACCCGTCCGCCCAAGGGCAAATAATAATAACGTCAACCTTAAGATGCCTGTTCTGTATTTTCATCGGGACGGGCATTTTTATTAACCGTATTTATTGCCGGGTGCTGATGCTCCAGTGAATCTTCCGCCGTCATGGCTTCCACTTCTTCCTTTATAGCGGGCAACTCAATGTGAATGTGTTTTTCATGTATCAGCGCCAGGCGTTTAATAAGCCACGATTCTATTTTATGATGCGCCGGAACTACCAACGCCGCAATAGATACCAGTATAATAATTTCAAGCAAGGGTGTGTGGTGTGTTACATCTTCTACAAAAGGATGTATCAGTAAGGTGATATATTCAAACAATAACAGCAAAGAAACAATGCCTGAAAATTCGATAAATTTTTTGTGAATTTTTTTTCTGCTGATGTAAATACTGGTTAAGAAAAAAATCGGTATCATTATTCCAATGGCCAGCAATTGGAGCCGTTGCCTTAATTCTTCTTTTTCTGCTGCCGCGATCGCTACCAACTGTTTTTGTCTCAGCTGTTCTTCTATGCTGATGCTTTCAAGTCTTTTTATTTTTTCAATTCCTTCTATGGAATCTTTTAAAGTAGCCGTAATTTCCATGTAGGCGAAAGCACTATCGGTGTTATGTTCTTTTTTATACAATTTTGATAGCTGCGTACCTGATGCCAAAGCATTTGTAAGGAATCCATTTGTGTATGCCAGGTTATATGCAACTGCGGCATATTGCAAAGCGGAATCGATGCTGCCTTTTTTTTCAAAAGCTTTAGATATTCCGAGAGCCCCTTCTGACAAACCGCGGTTTTCATTCATAGCGGCCAGGTAAGGCACACTCGTCCGGTAACTACTGATCGCTTTTTCAAAGTCACTCATTTTTAAATAGATATTTCCCAGGTTGTTTAAAGTTGATCCAATCATCAGGCTGTCATCCTTTTTTACTGCTAACAGATAACAACTTTGTGTATGCTGCAATGCCTCAGGTAACCTGTTGGCTTTTTCAAAAATATCGCCTTTATTCAGGTTCAGCAATTGTTGCAACTCGGGGTCGTTTGAGTGGTTGGCAGTAAGAATTGAGTCTGCCGTAAGTATATAAGCAATTGCTTTTGCAGTGTCTTTATTTCGGTTGTACACAAGCGCAATATTCATGTTGATATTGGCAATTTCATCCGGCTGATTTCGTTCTTCTTCAATTTTTAGCTGGCGGATATAATACTCCAGCGCCTGGGGGCTGTTGCCTATAATAGCAAAGGCGCCGGCTATCTGGTAGAGTGCCTGCGACTCACCTTTTAAATAATGATGTTTTACAGAAAGATCATATGCCTCCTGCGCCAGCAGCAATGAAGAATCTGGCTTATAGGTTTGGTAGTAATAACTTAGATTATATAATAAAACAGCACGGGTGGTATCACTATTTTCTTTAGTGAGCTCCGTTCGCAAACTATCAATAATATTTTGTTGGCTAAAGCCATTTATTGTAAAAATTAAGGTCCATGTTAACAGGATCACTCCTTTCATTAGTAAAACGTTTGATAATGAAACTTAAATATAAAACAACATTGGGTTATCCGCTAAAATTCATTTCTTTCGGTACACGGAGCAGACTGTTTTTTTTATTGTCCGGGCCAAAAAGCCATGTGGCATATTGTTGCGTCGCACACTTGTACTTTTACAGCTTTTTGGAACGCCTTCAATTTATTGCAGCTTTCGTTGTATAGATCATTTCATCTCACAGAAATAGATAACAAAAATAAATTGCAAAAGAAAAATTCAACTATTATTTTCACAATAAACAGCCCGGCTCACTATCGAAATTTCTGGAATATTAGGTACTTATCTTCTAAAAATATGTTCAATGGTTTAATGAGTGTAGCAAGTACTATTGCCGAAGTTGAAACCCAGACCAGAAACGTTTGGTATATTATTTATTTCAAGTTTTTACCTACCTCAAATACTTAACGGCACCATTTTAAATCCACGGTTGAACAATTAAGACTTGACATTGCGGACTAAACGTGTTCTGGCATTTTTTATAATCTTTTTATTTTTTAAATCCATCCAACAGCAATTAACGTAACTGTACCCGAACCCGTTTTTAATCTGTAAAACTTTAAAATAATCATGATGAAAAATAAGTGGATAAAAAAAGTACTGTTGGGAGCTTCAGCTGTTTTTATGTTGCTGGTAGCAATACTGGGTGTGCATATTTATCTGGTAACAAGGCCCAAGGCTCCAGACGAGCACACAATAATTATGGCCCGTATTGACATTAAAGAGGCTATCAACAAAGAACAGGCGGATAAAATAGCCGGATGGATGAACCTGCAAAGTGGAATCGATCATGTGTTTATTAATCCCGCCACGCAGATAGTAGTATTTACTTTTCTCCCAATAAAAACATCTGCCAATACAATAGTAAGCGATTTTAAAACTCATTTTAATCTTACCGCTGCAAGATACATGCCCAGTGAAGAAGAAATGAAAGGTGGTTGTCCAGTTGCTTCTACTTCGTCCAGTTATAAAGCCGTGGCTTTTTTTAGACACTTATTTTAATCATAAAAAAAACAATCATGAAAAGAACAGCAATTTTATCCATACTTATGGGTTTGGCAATTTCAACGGTAGTAATACAGTCATGTAAAAAAAATGACACACCGGCAGTAGTAACCAAACCAACCTTGTATGATTCACTTGGCAGCACCACTATGGTGACAGATCCAAAAAATTCTTCTGCAAAAATTGAGCAGGGGTATCTCACTATCAGGTCGGTAATCGACAGTACCATTTTTGTGATTGCGGCAGATGACAACATTAATAAGTTTTTCAACGTGTTATTGATGGAAGTAACTGCAGGTAACACATCTGGTTTTTCCGCACTGAGCAAGAATCTGAGCGATTTTGTAGCAGTAGGTACCGGGGCCAAAAATTTTACGTACGGCGGTAAAAATATGGTGGCGGCCCATGACCCGGCTCAAAATCCCCGGATGAATGGAAAAGCTATGAATGATGATTTTGATTCGTTTGAAGTGGACCTGGTAAAAGGAGCGGGCCAGAATGGTATAATGCCTGATAACCCCGCACTCAAAAGCCTTGCAGCCATCGTAGAATCTTTACGGACGCAGGTGGTGCAGAATTAAAGTAAAAATTTAGAAAATAAAAAATGTGCAACGTCAGGCAGGAGCGTTGCACATTTTTTATTTTTTATAATTCAATGTCGTTTAATTAAAGATAGCTGATATTACTGCGTTTTTTAAA
>JANYFI010000311.1 GCA_025362765.1 Ferruginibacter sp.
CTGAAATAGTAATTGAAACCATTCAACATGCTATCGAAAAATTGAATTTGAAACCACATAAATTGTATGGATTTGATGCCAGTTACAACCTGACTTTTCTAAATAAGGAATCGAATGTTCCTGGCTGGGTATCTCCCTGGAAATTTGGATTAAACCAGGGGCCAATTGTTATAATGATTGAAAACTATCATACTGAATTAATATGGAAGACTATGAAGGAATGCCCCTATATAATCAAAGGTCTTCAAATGGCAGGTTTCAGTGATGGATGGTTAGATAAAATAATTTAACCTGTTTTATTTTCGGCCAGCTTTTAAAATTATCTAATTCTAAAAAAATAATATGGAAAAGCATTTTATAGTTGCTTGAAGTGAAACCGGTTGATCAAAGAAAAGTATTAAAATTTTAAGCGTATTTGCATTGGCAGTGTTGGATGTTTAGGCAGGAGGCTGGCAGGAACAGGATACTGTTTTCCATATTATTCTTTATTAAGAACGTTGAAAAAAGGTAGTCACTTCAGAAAAATGGAATTAATACACAAAGTCATGATCAACAGGTATTTTATGGTAGCCTTATAACTGTTGCAATATAACCTTCATAAAAAACCGCTCAGTTTGGTCTATAAATTTATTGACATGCCCTGCAACAAATAACAGGGCGAACCAATTGTACCAGCCTTTTTTATTCGGCTTTATTTTTCATCATCATTAATAAAGAGTAGGCGCCTTCGGTAATAAAATCGCCCGATGCCAGGTTGTTGTTGCCGGTTAAAATGATTTATGTAAATCCATTTTCACTTTCTCTCACTGTTACTTCTGTCATTTCGAACTGGTTGTTGCTAGCTGACTTGTAAATATATTTTTTGTTTTCAAAATGAACAATCGCCTCTTCAGGCAGCGTAAATGCCTGGTTGTTTTTTACTTCAATTGCTGCATTCATATAAGTGCCGGATACCAGTATTTTCGTATTGTTCAAAATGGCAATGTGCTTCTTTATTACCGTCTTTGGAAAGATCTTTACCTTTATTTGCGATACCCTTTTCAAAAATGATGTATAGAAGGTAATACAAACAAGGTTAAAAGCGTTGCGATCAGGTGTCCGCCAATAACCACCGTTGCAAGAAGGCGTTGCACTTCTGCACCCGCGCCGTTGCTTAGCGCCATTGGTAAAAAGCCCAGCGATGCCACAAAAGCCGTCATCAATACAAGGCGCAATCTTACTTTTGTACCCATCAGTACTATCCGTTTTACATCAGTTAATCCATCTTTTTTTAGCCGGTTAAATTCTGCAATAAGTACAATGCCGTTTAATACAGCCACGGCAAATAAGGCAATAAAACCTACGCCGGCACTGATGCTGAAGGGCATGCCCCTAATATTGCGTAAACTTCTGGCGCAGGACTCCAGTCCTGTTGCCACATGTTATTAAATGCAGCAAGAATAGAAAAGGTGCCGATTAATTTGCTGCGTAAAAAGAAATGTAAATTTATTTTGCAATAGTTCGCTCACCGTGGTATTAGTAACGCAAGGCATCAGGGCACGAGTCCTGCGCCAGGTGTGTAAGTTAAAAACGATGGCAACAACTTAATCTCATTTCTATACAAAATGATTTTCCTGCTATTTTCCAATTGTTTTAACAACCTGGAAATTACAACTCTTGAAGTAGCCAGTTCATCCGCAATTAGGTAATGCGAAGCCTTGATAACACTGGATCCTGTGAGGCGTTGCTTATCTTTTAAATAAGCCACCAGCCGGTCATCTAATTTATGAAAAGCAATGCTTTCAATGGATTTTAATAGTTCAATAAAGCGATCATTAAATCCCCGCATAATAAAATTTCTCCACGAAGTATATTTACATAACCATTCATCTAATTTTACAGGAGGAATGGCAAGGAGCGTTACATCATCTTCGGCAACAGCTTTCACTTCACTTTTTTTAGCTTCCAGGCAACAGCTGTATGCCATGGAACAACTTTCATTGCTGGATAAATAATAAAGCAATATTTCATTTCCGTTTTCGTCCATACGAAGCACTTTTACCGTGCCTTTTAATATCACCGGCATCATTCGGATGTATTTGCCGTAATCCATAATTAAATCGCCTTCTTTAAAACTCTGCCAGGTGCCAAACTGCCGCATTTCTGTTACCAGGTTTGGTTCAAACACCTGCCGTAAATTGTCTAGGTTCATACTATAGTTTAAAAATAACACAGAAAAGAGAGTAAAATAATGATGGCGGCTATTAGAGGCCAACAGTAAGAAAACAGTTTTTACAAGAGTGGATATTATTTTATTTTGCTGAAGGTTTAATTATAAAACCGGTCAACCATTATTATCATTCGGCTTTCATTGTTTTTGTCTGGCAAACAAAATTTGTTTTAGCAACAGGCGTATTGCTGATGGCTTTAAAACCTCCTTCTACCTCTGTAAAATTACGATAGCCCCTGGCCTGTAAAATGCTGGAGGCTATCATGCTTCTGTAGCCACTGCCACAATACATATAAAAATGTTCCGCAGGGTCAATATCTTTTATCCAGTCGTTGATGGCGGTGAGTGGCCTGTTGTAGGCTTCTGCCACATGCTCTGCAGCATATTCTGTTTCTGTGCGGATATCTACAATTTTATCCTGGCCAGGCTCCAGTTGTTTTGCAAATGTGGCGGTGACGATACGGTTTACTACATCAGCTTCTTTGCCAGCCTGCAGCCAGGCGCTGAAACCACCTTTTAAATGGCCCAATATGTTATCGAAACCAACCCTGCTTAAACGGGTGACGGCTTCAGCTTCCTTGCCTTCGTCAACAACCAGCAACAGCGGTTGCTTTACGTCAACAATCATGGCGCCCACCCAGGGTGCAAAATCACCATTTAAACCAATGTTTACAGATTGAGGAATAAAGCCCTGATAAAATATAGTACTGTCGCGTGTATCCAGTATCATGGCTCCACTGCTTTCTGCGGCCGCCTCAAACGCATCCGGGGCAAGTTCACGCACGCCGTTGTGTAATACCGTTTCAAAACTTTCATTCCCCTTTTTATTCATCGCCACATTTAATCCAAAATAGCGGGGTGGTGGCAATAACCCTTCCGTTACAGCTTGTACAAATGCAGCCCTATTGGGTTGGTTTAACGCATAATTCACTCTTTTTTGATTGCCCAAACTATCTACAGTTTCTTTCATCATATTTTTTCCACAAGCACTACCGGCACCGTGCGCCGGATAAACGATTACGTCATCTGACAGCGGCATTATTTTAGTCATTAGGCTATCATATAATAAACCTGCCAAATCTTCTTTTGTCATGTTAGCGGCTTTCTGCGCAAGGTCTGGTCTGCCTACATCTCCCAGGAACAAAGTGTCGCCACTAAAAATGCAGTAATCTTTACCGTTTTCATCTTTCAATAAAAAGGTGGTACTCTCCATCGTATGTCCGGGTGTATGCAAAGCTTTAATTTGGATGTTGCCGATAGCAAATTCTTCACCATCTGTTGCAGAAATATAATCAAACTCACAGGCAGCGTTAGGGCCGTAAACAATAGCTGCGCCTGTTGCTTTTGCCAGGTCAACATGCCCGCTTACAAAGTCAGCGTGAAAATGAGTTTCAAAAATATATTTTAGTTTAACCCCGTCTTTTTTCAGCCGGTTAAGATAAGGAGCGGTTTCACGTAGCGGATCAACGATGGCAGCTTCACCGTTGCTGGTGATATAATATGCACCTTGAGCCAGGCAACCCGTATAAATTTGTTCAATAGTCATTTGTTCGTTTTTTAATATTCAATGTAAATATGGCGCTTGTTTTGCTTATTGGAGGTAACATTTGTTGCACTTGAAATGTATGTAACAAGTACAAGTATGCTATCATCA
>JANYFI010000352.1 GCA_025362765.1 Ferruginibacter sp.
AGTCGCCGCGCCAAACGTCTTCATCTGCTTCCGTCTGAAGGATGGTTACTCGAACGGATTCTTTCAAAACTGCTTTGAGCAGAACCAGCATGGGAAGCAGCTCAAATCCTTTTTCTGTCAGCTCTTTTGCTGCCCAGCCTCCACTGATACCAGAGCCAACAACAATGGCGTCATAAGTATTTTGGATTACTGCTTTAGTATTTACATTGGTTGAATCTTGTGGCATAATAATTTTTTATGATTACACTAATTTTTTCTAATTACACTGATTAGACTTCAGCGCTACCTTAAACTTTCACTCATAACTTATAATTCATAACTACTTACAGGTTCATTTTTTTTAGTTCGCTCACTGCATGATCGGCTGCTCTTGCCGTAAAGGCCATATAGGTAAGTGATGGATTCTGACAGGCTGCCGAAGCCATAAAGGAGCCATCCGTTACAAAAACATTGGGTGCATCCCATATTTGGTTGAAGCTGTTAAGTACCGACGTTTTAGGATCTCTGCCCATGCGTGCAGATCCCATTTCATGAATACCCCGGCCAAGTGTGCCGTCGCCCATGTAACTGGTTACGTTTTTAACGCCGGCGATGGTGAGCATTTCTTCCGCATCTTTCTGCATGTCAATACGCATCTTTTTTTCATTCTCTTTATACTCAATATCCATGGCCAGTATATTCAAGCCCCATTTATCTTTTTTGGTTTTATCCAGTGTTATTTTATTTTCATGATAAGGCAAGGTTTCTCCAAAACCGCCCATGCCCATCGACCAGGCACCAGGCTCTGTTAATGCTTCTTTAAATTCTGCCCCAATATTAAATTCAGGAATATTTCTTCCCCATCCATCCCTGCTGGCTCCGCCCTGGTAACCGAAACCCCGCAAATAATCTCTTTTATCGCCAAATAAATTACGGTACCGCGGAATATAAATGCCATTGGCACGGCGGCCGAAAGTGTATTTATCTTCAAAGCCTTCCACTGTGCCACTTGCGCTAACGCCGAGGTGATGGTCCATAATGTTGTGACCAAGTTCGCCGCTACTGCTTCCTAAACCGCCTTCCCAAACATCAGTGGCTGAATTCATGAGCACCCACGCACTGTTTAAAGTAGAAGCGTTCAGGAAAATAATTTTTGCGTTGTAGGTGTACGTCTTGTTATCCTCCGCATCCAGTACTTCTACACCTGTTGCTCTTTTTTTATCTTTATCGTATAAAATTTTTGTAACAATGCTCCAGGGCCTTAATGTAAGATTTCCGGTAGCACGGGCCGCTGGTAAGGTAGAAGATTGAGTACTAAAGTAGGCACCGAACGGGCATCCTAACCAACATTTATCCCTGTATTGACAATTGGTTCTGCCGGGTAATTTTTCTGTAATATTAGCCGTTCGGCCAATGATCATTTTTCTATTGCTGTTGTAATGCGCATTCATTCTGCCAGCAACATCCTTCTCCACAATATTCATATCCATTGCCGGCATAAATTGTCCGTCGGGTAGTTGCGGCAAGCCGTCACGTGATCCGCTGATGCCTGCAAATTTCTCTACATAATCATACCACGGAGCAATGTCTTTATATCTAACAGGCCAGTCAATTGCAACCCCATCTTTCAGGTTCGCTTCAAAATCAAAATCGCTCCAGCGGTAACTCTGTCTGCCCCACATCAGCGATCGTCCCCCTACATGATATCCTCTAAACCAATCAAAGCGCTTTATTTCTGTATAAGGACTGTCTTTGTCGCTTGCCCAATAATCCAGGTTGGTTTCATTTAATGGATAATCCCTTTTCAGCACCGGGTAATCCTTAATCATTTGCTGGGTACGTTCGCCGCGGTGCGGATAATCCCATGCTTCTTTACCGGCGTTTACATAATCCTTCACATGTTCAATATCCCGCCCACGTTCCAGCATCAAAACTTTCAATCCTTTTTCTGTAAGTTCCTTGGCAGCCCAACCACCACTAATTCCCGAACCCACCACTATCGCATCATACGTGTTGTTTGGCATTTCGTTAATAATTATCAGCGTTTATGAATTTCAATCCTGCGTCTGAAAGACACTATACATCACAAATCAGTATGGCCTTTTTCAAACTGGCCAGTTTGCCTTTATTTTCCTTTGCTACCGGAATAAATTCCTGCGCTGTATAGCCCTTAAAGCCGGTAGCTACAATAGCTTTCATAATGGCCGGGTAATATAATTCCTGGCTGTCATCAATTTCATGCCTGCCAGGCACACCTCCTGTATGATAATGGCCAAAGTACTGGTGGTTATCCTGGATGGTGCGTATCACATCGCCTTCATCAATCTGCATGTGATAAATATCGTACAATAACTTAAAATTTTCACTTCCCAAACGCTTGCACAATTCAACACCCCATGCAGATTTATCACACATGTAATCCTTATGATCAATTTTACTGTTCAGCAATTCCATCTGGATGGTTACACCATTTTTTTCTGCCAATGGCAAAATTTTCTGTATACCTTCCACACAATTTTTAAGGCCTGTTTCGTCATCCATACCGTTACGGCTGCCGCTAAAACAAATTACATCTGTATAACCGGCTTGCTTCATCAAAGGAATTACTTCTGTGTAATCTCTAATCAATTGTTCATGGTATGCTTTATTATTAAACCCATTGGTTAAACTAACATTGCCGCCATGGTAACACATGGAACTGTACAAGCCGTATTTCTGCAGCGTCGGCCAGTCCTTGGGGCCTATCAAATCAATGGCGCCAAAGCCCATTGCCTTTACCGCCTGGCACAATTCTTCCAATGGAATAGATCCGTAGCACCATTGGCAAACAGAGTGGTTGATATTTCCTTTTAATTTCATCAGACCTGTATCGTTTTTAGTTTCCGCAGCATATGCATTTTTTAATATAGAAGACGCTCCCACAGCTACTGAACCTGCCAGCAGATTTTTTATTACTGCACGCCTGTTTTGTGTTGACATAAAGATGGTTTTATCAGATGATTTAAAATGCAGGTTGAACTGCTACTTTTTTCTTTGAACGCATGTAAAAAAACAATCCGGCAAAGGCAAAAATTAAGATTATTGGAATTACCAAAGTAGCATTAAGAATTGCAGGTCCGGCAGCACCATTTGCTTCATTAAGCGTACTCACCATGGTAGGTGTTGCATCAGGCGCCCTGTAAGCAGCAATAGATGCGCCTGCGGGTAACTTAGCCGCTACCAGCCTATCGTAGTAGCCACCCATAAATATCATATAAGCTGACACCGCAAGCATTCCTGCACCGCCAATAATATTCATTCCAACAGCCCCGGTCTTCGGTAAATTTTCAGAGACAAAACCAAGCATGGTAGGCCAGAAATAACATACCCCGACACCAAATATAAAAGCGCCAACGAATA
>JANYFI010000367.1 GCA_025362765.1 Ferruginibacter sp.
CTTTTTTAAATCGCTGAATAATTATTTAACTACCAACAAATTTAAAACCGGCGAAGCAGACCAATTACGACTAGCTTTTGAAGAAACTACAGGTGAAGATTTAAACTGGTTCTGGAATCAGTGGTATTATGGCAGCGGACATCCCAAAATAAAAATAGACTATGTGTACGATGATGCGCATGGAAAGGCGCAGGTAATTGTTGCCCAAACACAAGCAGAAAAAATATTTCGTGTACCCCTTGGCATTGATGTGTACACGGGCAGTAAAAAAGTCAGACATAAAGTATGGTTAACTAACAAAACTGATACATTTAGTTTTAGCTACACCCAACGTCCAGATTTGGTGAATGTTGATGCGGATAAAATAATATTGTGCGAAAAAACAGATGATAAAACGACCGCCAACTTTATTCACCAGTTTAAGTATGCCCCCAATTATTTAGACAGAAAAGAAGCGCTGGATTATTTTGCCGCCAAAGGCTTAAAAGAACTGGCGATGGGATTAACAGATCCTTTTGCAGGATTAAGAAAACAAACCATTGAAGGTTTAATGGAATCCAAATTCGCCACAGATGATGCAGTTATTAAGAATATAGAAAATATCGCGGCATCTGATCCGGATAAAAAAACAAAGGCTGCGGCTTTAACCTTTCTTGGTGCAACTGGTTACAGCAAGTTCCAACCGTTGTTTGTTAAAAACGCAGATGACTCCTCATACAGTGTTGCGGGAGCCGCCTTGTCGGGCTTAATTGCTTTGGACCCTGCCAATGGCTACACCTTGTCAAAAAAATATGCGGCTGATGCAAAAGGCACATTGGGCGAAGCTGTATTAATGAGCCTGATTGGCCAGGGAAAAGAAGAAGATTATGATGTCATCAGCAAGCTTTTTAATGAAACACCTTTTGGGCAGGAAAAAATTGGAATGGGTTTTGGCATCGTTACTTATCTTACCAAAATAAACAACACAGATAATATAAAAAAGAGCATCGACGCGGTGATGGCAGTAAGAAAAAGTATTCCTGCACAATACAGAAGCATGAGTGATTCCGCCTTTAAGCAGGCCTTCGATGCACTCGGTAAGAAAAAGGGAAAAGAAATTGAAACGTATATTAACAATGTGATGAATCAATAACTTTCATTTTCATTAATGATAAAATCCCAACTCAATAGGTTGGGATTTTTATTTTGTTAACACTGGGGTGCCTCCATCATAAAACTTCTATTGTGTGTTTTTTGAATTCCACAGCTCATACCTAATAAACACATTGAACGAATAGTTTCTTTTATTTTCAGTCATGCTAGTAATGCTATTTGTGAACTGAATATAGGGGTTGATATCCGCCGCATACCTGATTCCCAGAGAAAATTTCTTTCGCTGATACTGTGATTCCACCAACCATTGAAAATTATTCTTTACAAATATGAATTTATCAGCGTCTTTTACCATTGAAGAACCAACCAAAGAATCGGCACCAGTGTTTAGTTTTTCATAAATATCCTCCCTGCTTATGGCGCTAAAAAAACGTTCATAAACAATGCCTGCACCAATTGACCATTCAGGTTTAAGATAATAATGAATACTAAAAGGCAATTGTTGATAGTAGGTCTTTTTCAAAGTGTATGAAGCATTTTTTATATTGCCTATTGTTGAATCAAGTAGCTTTGTTTTATAAATAAATTCTTTTGTGTATTGCGGCGCTCCATACTTAAACTCTTGCTGGATGAACCACTTTTTTTGTCGGTATAGCCTTATACAAATTGAAGGAATATAATCTGTAACTGCCCCCCCTTCTTCCATAATAATTAAATGCTACGATGCTTTCCCCGTTTAATGGAATCCCCTGTTGCATAGCAATTCCTGCAGCGTAGAAATACAGTATCTTCTTATCATTTTTTATTGAGTCTTCATTAAAAAAAGGCTGCCACTAAAAAGTAACAGCCTTTAAACTATTTTTAAATCTACCAGCTACCGCTCGATCCGCCGCCACCAAAGCTTCCACCACCAAAACCGCCAAAGCCTCCTCCACCGGAACCTCCGCCGCCGCCACCGCCAAAACCGCCACCACCACGTCCCATACCTCCTAGCAGGTTACCAATAATAAAAGGCATTGCGCCGCTCCTGCTCATGTATGAACCGCCTCCTCCTCCTCCACGGGAACTAATGGCCAGGAACACTACAATAATAATGACGATAAAAATAATTTTACCAATACCACCCGCTTGCCCGTGCTGGTTATAGTTTTCCGGCGCTTTAAATTCGCCTCTTGTTGCCTGTATGATGGCATCTGTGCCCTGGCTGATACCTGCATAATAATCATTGCCCTTAAAGTCAGGTACAATAATATTGTCAATAATCTGCTGACAGGTTAAATCGGGTAAAGATTTTTCGAGTCCGTAACCGGGAGAAATGTTTAGCTTCCTGTCTTCAATTGACACCAGTAAAATAACACCATTGTTACTCTTTTTATTCCCTACCCCCCATTTTCTTCCCAATGCGATTGCCACATCGGCTACATCCTGACCTCCCAGGTTTGGAACGATTACCACCGTTACCTGGTTGGAAGTGGTATCATCAAACTGATACAATTTTCTTTCCAACGCTTCTTTTTGATCAGCCGTTAAAATGTTGGCGTAATCATTTACCAGCTTAGGTGGATTGGGTGGCGTGTTGATTATTTTATCAATAGAAAAATTTGAACCGGACTGAGCCGCCGCCACAAAAGCAGCCAATACGAATAATAATATGGAGGTAAGTTTTTTCATGCTCCTGATCCGGTAAGGGAATGTGTTTTTGTTATTTTTCAAATTGGTTTAACTACCACGAACGAATTTATTTGCCGAATACAATTTCGTCGGGCAATTCATTTTTGTCAGTAGCATTATCGTAAGGAAATTTTTCTTTCAATGTTTGGCCGATCTGCTGAATGCAACGTTCAATACCATTGCTGATATTTTCTTTTGAAAATTGCGCAATCATGTTTTTTACCTGACTGTCCCAAAATGCATCGCCCACTTTTGTATGAATACCTTCATCACCAAACAATGCCAGTTGCTGATCTTTTATGGCAATATATAAGAGCACCGCGTTGCGATCAACCGTATTGTCCATTTTTAATTTAAAAAAAATTTCTGCGGCTCTGTCCACCACATTCACAAAAGGATTCCTGCTTTCTACATACAAGCGTACTTCGCCACTGGTCTGCTTTTCAGCATCACGAATAGCTTGCACAATCTGCTCATTGTCTTTGGCAGAAAAAAAATGTTTCGGCTTATTAAAAAATGAAAATATTCCCACGGTAATTAATTAAAATTTTATTTCTATCGCTCTGTCTGCACCTGCATCAGATTGAAATCCATCTTTTGATTTAAAGCCAAAAATACCAGCAACGATTTTTGTTGGAAAACTTCTTACCGAACTATTGTACACCTGAACGGCATCATTAAAATCTTTACGGGCCACTTTTATTCTTCTTTCCGTTCCTTCCAGTTGTGTTTGCAAACCTTTAAAAGCAGCGGCTCCCTGCAAGTCGGGGTATTTTTCTACCGTCACTAACAAGCGGTTGGTTGCAGCAGCCAGGCCATCCTGCGCAGCTAACTGCTGCTTAAAATTGTCAGCATTCACCTCATTCGAAGACACAGTTATCGCAGCCGCTTTGGCCCTTGCCTCCGCTAATTGCTGTAAGGTAGTCTGCTCAAAATTAGCCTGCCCTTTTACGATATTTACAACGTTTGGAATAAAGTCAATTCTTCGCTGGTAAGCGTTCTGCACTTCGTTCCACTGCAACTTTACCAGCTCTTCTTTTTTAACTAACCCATTATAGGTTATCATCAAAAAAATACCGAGTAAAATCAACACTCCCGCTACAATATAACCTGACGATCGTTTGCTGTTCATTGGGTGCTTAATTAAAATTTAACTTCGGGCGCTTTTTCCGCACCAGCATCTGCTTTAAATCCTTCTTTAGCATGAAAACCAAACATACCGCCCAAAATATTCATCGGGAAAGAACGCACTTTTGTATTGTAGGTATTGATCTCATCATTAAAAATTTTACGGGAATTTTTAATGCCGTTTTCAATGCCTTCCAGCTGACCTTGCAATTTGGTAAAATTATCTGTTGCTTTCAATGTTGGATAAGCTTCTACTGTTGCCAACAAACGGCTTAATGATCCGCTTAATTGGCCTTGGGCAGCCTGGAATTCAGCAATTTTTTCTGGTGTAAGATTGTCTGCATTGATATTTACACTAGTGGCTTTAGCCCTGGCCTCTACTACATCGGTTAGTGTTTTTTGCTCAAAATTAGCCGCGCCTTTTACAGTAGCTACCAGGTTACCAACCAAGTCGGACCTGTTCTGGTATTCTGTCTGCACATTGTTCCATGCT
>JANYFI010000436.1 GCA_025362765.1 Ferruginibacter sp.
AGTAAGCAACGGATCTGCAAAAACTATTTTAGCCATTAACCTGGGCGCAAACAAAATTCTTTTGCGGTGCGTATCATCTTCAGAAATGATGGCGCTTCTGCCTACTTCGCTGCCGGTACCACTTGTTGTGGGCACGGTAATAAAATAGGGTACTTCTTCGGTAACATACTGATCGCCGCCAATCAGGTCATCATAATCAAATAAATCGCGGTGATGATTGATGCGCAGTACGATTGCCCTGGCCACATCCATTGCCGCACCACCACCAATGCCAATGATACAATCCCGGTTGGTTTGGTTATATACTTCGCCACCTTTGAGCACATCGCTTTTTACCGGATTCTTATGAATGTCGGAAAATACTTCTACTGAAATAGATTTTGCAGAAAGGCTGTCTTTGATGTCTTTAAAAAAACCTAGCCCGCTTACCATTGGATCTGTTACCAGTAGCGGCCTGCTTAAACCATTGGCCAGTAAATGACCCGGCAGTTCTTTTATTGCGCCTGCGCCAAAGCGGATGGTAGTTGGGAAATTGAATTGTCTTACCACATTAAAATCAGTCATACAAATTGTTTTTTTTGATAGAAACGCTGATGATGCGGATTTGAACGGATCATCACGGATTTTGTAATTAATTAATTTTATAGAAAGCCTAATTAAACCTCAAAGTTAGGATGCGTACAACAAAACTGAAAAAGTAAAAGAGTGCGACGCCAATGAAGTTCCACATAGCTGTTTTATTTGCCGGGCTAATAAAAAACGACTTAACGCCTAAACGGCAATTAAATAATTTCCAGGTATCTTTTTAATTCCCAATCGGTAACTACTTTTGAAAATTGCCGCCACTCCCACTCTCTTGTTGCAGTAAAATGTTCCACGAAAGTGGCACCAAATAATTCTGCTGCAATGGGCGACGTTTTCATGGCTTGTGTTGCTTCCCATAAATTTTTTGGTAAACTGCCATTTTTTGTATCCGCATAACCATTACCAGTTGTTGGCTGGGTTTTTAATTTTAATTTATTGTGGATGCCATACAACCCCGATGCGAGGCAAGCAGCCATTGCGAGGTAAGGATTACTGTCTGAACCTACTACCCTTGTTTCTAACCGGGTACTACTGTTACTGCCGGGCAATGCACGCAAAGCCGTGGTACGGTTATCGATGGCCCAGGTTAAAGTAGTAGGCGCCCATGCACCTTCTACCAGGCGCTTGTAGCTATTAACTGTCGGCGCAAACATCGGTAATATAAATGGCAGGCAGGCCAACTGGCCAGCCATATAACTTTCCATTAAGGCACTGATGCCTGTTGCCTTTTTACTATCGTAAAAAAGGTTTTGTTTTTTTGCAGTGCTCCAAATACTTTGGTGTACATGGCCGCTGCACCCCGGTAAATTTTCGTTGAATTTGGCCATAAACGTAGCAATTACCCCATGTAAATGAGCGATCTGTTTTACGCTGCTTTTAAACAATACGGCCCTGTCGGCCGCTTCCAGTATTTCTGAATAAGTGATGGCCGCCTCATACACACCGGGACCGGTTTCGGTGTGCAGTCCTTCGATGGGCACACCAAATTTTTTCAGCAAATCAAATATTTCATTAAAATAATCATTTTTTTGCGCTACCCTTTGTAAAGAATACCCAAACATACCAGGTGTTATCGGCCTGGTATCGCGAAACTTTCCTGCATATAGTTCTTCGGTATTGTCCTGCAGATTGAACCACTCAAACTCTTGCGAAAAATAAGGGGTATATCCACTGTCCGCAGCCTGGCCAATAATTTTCTTTAATAAACTCCGTGGGCAAACTTCCAACCCTTTGCCTTTACTATCGCAAAAATCCGCGAGGAAAAAAGGCGTTTCATTGTCCCAGGGCACTTGGCGAAAAGTATTTAAATCAACCACCGCCGTAGCATCCGGATAGCCGGAATGCCAGCCGGTATATTGGCTGTTGTCGTAGGCAACATCTGCCGAATCCCAGCCAAAAACTACATTGCAAAAGCCGAAACCTTTTTCAACAATGGAAGTAAATTTTTCGAAGCTGATGAGTTTACCGCGAAGAATGCCATCTATATCCGTGATGGCCAGCTTCACTTTTTCTGTATTTTGTTCGGCTAATTGCCGAAGAATCTTATCGGTTAATAGTGGTTGATTGGACATCTGTTTTTCTTTTTACAATAAAATGAAACCAAATATAAGCAAGTGCAAGTATAGCAAAAAAGATCAGCGCCAATTTTATGTTCAGGCTCGTCATCGCCACCAGGGAAATAACCGCAATAACTAAAGCGATAATTGGAAAGTAAGGGTACATCGGCACTTTAAAAGGCCTTGGCATCAGCGGTTCTTTTTTGCGTAATACCAATACCGCAATCATTGCAAAGATGTACAACACGATGGCGCCAAAACAGGCGATTGTTATGATGTCGCCGGTTTTTCCAGTGAATAAAGCGATTATACCAATGGTCATATTCAGGAGCAGTGCATTAACGGGTGTTTTAAATGTAGGATGAATTTTGCCAAACACTACCGGTATGCATCCAGTTTTGCCAAACTCGTACGTGGCGCGGCTTGCAGCCAATATTAATCCATGAAAAGAAGCCACCAGCCCCATTAAACCGATCGTAATTAAGAGGTGATACAACCAACCGCTATTGCCAGTAATTTGTGCCAGTGCCAGCGGCAACGGTGAGTCAGAAGCTTCTGCGCCAGGCGTTGCATACACCACTTTTTCCCAGCCGCCAACGCCAATAGAAGCCGCGAATACCAGCGTACACAAAATGATCAGCGTTAGCAATGCAGAGCCAAAGCCTTTTAATACATTTTTCTGTGGGTTGACAGTTTCTTCTGCAACATTGGCTACGCCTTCCAGGCCAAGAAAAAACCAAATCGCAAAAGGCGTTGCAGCCCAAACTCCTTCCCAACCATTTGGAAAAGCATTTCGGGTAATGTTGGACCAATGAAAATGTGGAAACGTTACGCCGCTGAATAATACCAGTTCAAATACCGCAAAGGCTGTAATAATAAGTTCAAAAGTAGCCGCAGCCTTTACGCCATACATATTTAACCCGGTAAAAATTATATACGCCACTACCGCAATACTTGTAACAGAAAACTGGGGTAAAAAAATATGAAAGTATGCGCCGATGGCAGCAGCGATAGCGGGCGGTGCAAAAACAAATTCAATGATTTGCGCCATGCCCGCAATAAAACCAATTTCTTTTCCCATCGCCCTGGTGGCATAATCAAAAACGCCGCCGGCCTTGGGGATGGCGCAGGCCAGCTCTGTGTATGAAAACGTAAACGTAACATAGAGGATGATAATAAAAAAAGTAGCAATTGCTAATCCCAATGTACCTCCTACGGGAAGACCGAGGTTCCAGCCAAAATACATTCCTGAAATTACATAGCCGACACCGAGTCCCCAAAGCATTAAAGGTCCAAGCGTTCTTTTTAATTCTCCAGATGAATCGGTGCTGCCGGTAGTAGGTTGTTGCGCCATTGATTTTTGATTGTGCTTAAAGATAAGCATCCAAGGCTGTACGATAAAATGTAGTTGCTGTAAATATTATTTGTAGTGGAGGCGTTTGGGCGTTTCTTTCGATAAGGAAATGAAGTAGTAATAATACCACTTTTTAATTTGCACTATTTTGAAGATCCGAAATTTGTATGAATTTTGTCTGCTCTTCTCTCAGCAGGCAACCATCTGATATGCAGGGAAGTAAAACCAGCCCTTTATAATTTTCTATTTTTTGCAACAGGTAAGCAATTTCAATGTTGGCGTATTTGTCGTGCGCATCTTTTATGTCAGTGCGTTTTCCAAAAAGCGCATCAGCTTCATCAAAAAACAATATCCAGTTGTTTTTTTCCGCATTGCTGAAAACCCGGTCGAGGTTTTTTTCTGTTTCACCAATATAGTTACTCGCCAAACCTGGTAAGTTGATTTGATAAATATTTTTTTGTGTTTGCGCACCAAGCCAGCGGCTGACATTATTGGCTGATTTCTTATTTGCGTTTGTTAGCAGCAGATGATTGTTCACGCCTGCATTTTTTTGCCGCAAAAATTGGGAAAGATTATTTTTAAGCGATGGTGTTAAATATACCAGGCTGTCTTTCGCAGTCGGTTTTATTACCTGTTCATAAGGATATTTTTGGCTTGACTTGAAAAAGCAGGAACTGAAAAAAATCATCCCTGCCAAAAGGAATATTTTTGTGATGTGCATTTGCATTCGTTTTAATAAAAACATTATTGCATTTGCGGTATTCAGCGTAAGGCAATATAGTGTAAGCCAAATGAATATTACTGACCATAAGGTTCTGTCTACGCCACAGTCATAGCGCTTGTCTTTAAAAATTTTTGCCAGTCTTCCAGCATCTTGCCTTTTAATACCCTTGGAAATTTGTGCTGTCCACCCACTTTACCTTTTGAATGCATAAACTCCATAAATGTATTTTCTGACAATACTGTCAGCAATACCTCTTTTAATGCATGTTTTCTTTCCACCTCGTAGTCATCGTTCAGTTCTTTCAATTTTTCGTCAATGCGCAACCGTAGTGTTTCCTTGTCTACCGCATCGTCAGTGGCAACATACCAGTGGTGGGCAAAAAACAATCCGTGCGGAACACCTGCCACCGTAAATTCAGGAATAGATATATTTAAATCTTCACTTACCATTTCAATGGCTTTGTTCATATTGTCAACACTCAAATGCTCGCCCACTAAACTTAAAAAGTGTTTGGTTCTTCCGGTGATGATAATTTCGCTTCTTGCTTTGTCAATTAATTTGATGGTATCCCCGATAGCATATCGCCAGGCGCCGGCGTTGGTGCTTATCAAAATAGAGTAATCTTTGTGTTCTTCAATTTCATGAATCATCAGCACTTCGGGGTCATCCACCATATTTCCTTCGCTGTCAAAATTGGTATCATCAAAAGGCACAAACTCAAAAAAAATATTGTTATTAAGTGTCAGGTGCATGCCTGTTGAATCCTGGCGGTTTTGATAGGCTAAAAATCCCTCACTTGCCAGGTAAGTTTCTACGTAAGTAATGGGCTTGCCCAATAATTTTATAAACCCTCTTTTATAAGGTTCCATGGCCACGCCGCCGTGCACGTAAAAAGCCAGGTTAGGCCATATTTCGTGGATGTTTTTTAACTGGTACCGTTCAATAATTTTTTCCATGCACAGTTGCAGCCAGGCAGGCACGCCCACAATAAAACCAATATCCCAGTTGGGCGCATTCTCTACTATTTCTTCCAGCTTTTTTTCCCAGTCTTTTTCTTTGGCAATTTTTTTACCTGGTTTATACAAGCCAAGTCCCTGGAACCAAAACGGAATATTTTTTTGCTGAATGCCGCTTAAATCGCCTGCATAATACGTTGCGCCTTTCTGCAACTGCGTACTACCACCCAATAATAGCCAACCTTTACCAATAGCACTTTTTGGTACATCCTGGTATTTGGTGAGGCTTAGCAGTTGTTTAAAGCTGGTGATAGTATTGCTCCTGATGAGGTCTTTGGTAATAGGTATGTATTTACTTGCCGCTTCGCTGGTACCACTGCTCAAGGCAAAATATTTTACTACACCCGGCCAGCAAACATCCGACGTGCCTTCAACCGCCTTGTGCCACCACTCTTTATATAATTTACTGTAATTGTAAGTTGGAACCAGTTGCTGAAATTTTTTGCCACTGTGGCGGCTCATCAATATTTCATCAAATTTATAAGCCTGGCCAAATTGCGTAAACCTGGCCTTGCGCAGCAATTTTTTTAGCACCCTCAATTGCTGACTTCGCGGAGTACTTACAGGAAGGTTTAATGCCCTCGCAATACCTGCAGGAAGTTTTAAATCAATTATTGCCATTCAGTTTGTGCTTAATGAATAAACAAATTTACATTATACAATTGGCTTGCCCGTAATAATTTACAATTGGAAAAAATTGCCGCTAAGAACTACATACTGCAAGTTAAAGGCCAATTGAGCAGTAGTAAATGTTGCCGGAAGACTGCGGTTAAAATAAAATGCTACACTCATCTTTCATCCGGCTACATGCTGTAATTTTGTTGATTAAATTTGATACAATATGAAGAAGATACTCGTACTGTTTTTATTCTCATTTTCGCTGTTAAAAGCAATGGCGGATGAAGGAATGTGGTTGCCCATGTTATTAGGTCAGCAAGTGTACAATGATATGGTAAAGAAAGGACTGAAATTGACCAAAGAGCAATTGTACTCAGTTAACAAATCATCTTTAAAAGATGCAATTCTAATTTTTGGCGGCGGTTGTACCGGCGAAATTGTAAGCGGAGAGGGGCTTATATTTACCAATCACCATTGCGGGTATTCAGCCATTGCCAATGCCAGCACGGTAGAGCACAATTATTTGCAGGATGGATTTTATGCTTACAACAAAGACCAGGAAATTAAGAGTGATTTAACCGTGCAGTTTTTAGACAGGATAGCAGATGTTACCAATGAGGTGGAAGCTGCAGTGAAAGGGCTTTCATGGGCAGAAAGAACGGCTAAAATGCCGGAGGTGTATAAGTCCATTACCGATAAAGTGCTGGATAATGAAAATGGCCTGGTCGGCAGAATTTATCCCATGTTTAAAGGCAACCAGTACATCATGTATGTGTACAAAAGCTATCGCGACATTCGTTTGGTGGGTGCGCCGCCCGAAACCGTCGGCAAATTTGGTGGCGATACCGATAACTGGGAGTGGCCCCGGCATACAGGCGATTTTTCCATCTTCAGGGTATATGCGGCAAAAGATGGCAAGCCTGCAGACTATAGCAAAGACAACACACCCTTAAAACCCAAATACTTTTTACCAGTAAGTATCAAAGGTGTTAAAGACGGCGATTATGCGATGATTTATGGTTACCCCGGTGGTACTAACCGTTATGAAACCAGTTACGGCATTCAATTAAAAAATGACATTGAAAATCCTTCGCTGGTAAATTTGAGGGACGTGCGTTTAAAAATTATGCACGAGCAAATGTTGAAAGATCCGGCAGTAAAATTAAAACTGGCCAGCAACTATGCCAGTATTGCCAACTACTGGAAATTTTTTGACGGCGAAACAAAGCAACTCATCAAGTTTCACACCTTTGACCAAAAGCAGGCTTATGAAAATAAGTTCGCCGAATGGGCTAAAGGCAAAGCTGAATACGAACATATTTTTACAGATTATGCAAAGAATTATGCTGAATGGACGCCTTACAGCAAACAACGGCAGTACATTAACGAAGGTATCATGGGTTCGCCATTGGCGGCTTTTGCAGGCAGCTTAATTGGCGTAGAAGCTAACCTCTTAAAACCCGGCATTTCTTCAGCTGACATAAAAAAATCTGTTGATGCCGCAACCGCCGCAAGAAAAAAATTCCAGTCCTCGGAAGACAAGATAAGTGATCAGAAAATTATGGCCCAAACGGCCATGCTGTTTTACAATGATATTGATAAAAGCCAGCATCCGATTGGTTTTTACGAAGGAATTAAAAATATTTACGGCGATTTAAAGGAAGAGCAAACGTTTAAAAAATGGGCTACAAATACTTTTGATAAAACTATCATGCTGGATGATGCTAGGTGGGCATCTTTTTCAGCTAATCCTGATGCCACGGTGTTACAGGCTGACCCCGCATTTTCCTATGCGGCAGCCTTCATTAAAAATTACAATCTTAAATATGCGCCGTTGTACACCGCGTTCAATACAAATAATGCCCGCCTTGGCAAAAGTTATCTGAAAGGGATTATGGAAATGAATCCGGCGGCCGCCGCTAAAATGTATCCTGATGCCAACTTTAGTATGCGGGTAAGTTTCGGCAGCGTAAAAAGCTATAATCCCCGCGACGCAGTGCATTACGACTATATTACTACAGGTAAGGGAGTGTTGGAAAAATACATTGCAGGCGATTATGAATTTGATTTGCCTGCCAAACAAATTGAACTGATGAAGAAAAAAGATTTTGGCCAGTATATTGATAAGGCAAGAAACGACCTTGTAGTAGATTTTATCACTACCAACGATATAACAGGCGGCAACAGCGGCAGCCCAGTAATTGATGGCAGTGGTAATTTAATAGGCCTGGCATTTGACGGTAACTATGAAGCGCTTAGCCACAAAATTGCCTTTGACAAAGATTTAAACCGGACCATTTGTGTGGATGTCCGGTATGTTCTTTGGTGCATTGATAAACTCGGGGGGGCAAAAAACATTATCAGTGAATTAAAACTGGTTAAATAAAAAGGTAAAACCGTAGCAGTAAAAACTACGGTTTTTTGCGGTAAACAATCCGGCACAATAAGTGTTGTCACATCAAATAATAAAATCAACACAGCGATGAAACAAATTCAGGTAATTGTAACGTGCATTTTTATGAGCGCAGTATTGTCTATTTCCGCACAAAATAAACCGGGAATAAAAACCGAAGAAGTAAGCTACACTTCAGGAGGTACTACGTTGAAAAGCTTTATCGCCTACGACGGTGATCAAAAAGGCAAGAGGCCTGCGATTGTTGTTGTACCGGAATGGTGGGGTAACAATAATTATTCAAAATCCAGAGCCCGCCAGTTAGCAGAACTGGGTTATATTGCCATTGCGGTAGACATGTATGGAGACGATAAAATAGCGGCTGATCCAACACAGGCGCAGGAATATGCCACCCCATTTTATAAAGATCCGGCATTGGGCGAATCAAGAATTGAAGCGGCCGTAAATAAATTAAAAGAATATCCGCAGACAGATGCAACAAAAATGGCCGCAATAGGCTATTGCTTTGGTGGTTCAATGGTATTGAACGCCGCCAAAATGGGCATGGATTTTAAAGGTGTGGTAAGTTTCCACGGGGGGCTGGCAACAGTGCCGGCAACAGCGGGATCTACGAAAGCAAAAATTTTAGTTTGCCACGGTGCCGCTGATAAATTTGTGGGTGAAGCAGACGTTAACAGCTTTAAAAGAAATTTGGATTCTTTAAAAGTGCCTTACACATTTATTGTTTATCCTGATGCAACACATGCGTTCACCAATCCGCAATCTACCGCAACCGGAAAGAAATTCAGTATGCCTATTGAATACAATGAAGCTGCCGATAAAAAATCATGGAATGACATGAAAGATTTTTTCAAAACTATTTTTTAGTGAGTGTTCATTCGTGAATAGTGAGTATGGAGTGAGCAGGCCGGAATTTTTTACAATAGTTGTAAAATGGCAATCCTTTAAAGGTTGCCATTTTGTTTTTTATATTTACACCATGGCAGAAGATTTACAAATAGCATCGGGCAGCAAAGCTGAAATGTATGAAACGCTTTTGCCGCAAATAAAAGCGCTGATAGAAGGAGAACCAGACCTGGTGGCCAACCTTGGCAATATTGCCGCAGCATTAAAAGAACAGTTTGGCTGGTTATGGGTGGGGTTTTATTTGGTTAAAAAAGAAGAGCTGGTGCTAGGACCTTTTCAGGGCCCCGTTGCCTGCACGCGGATTAAAAAAGGCCGGGGTGTTTGCGGCAGTAGCTGGCAGCAGGCAAAAACACTGATCGTTCCTGACGTGGCGAAATTTCCGGGGCATATTGCCTGTAGCAGTTTATCAGTTTCAGAAATTGTAGTGCCCATTATCTGCAACAATGAAGTGATTGGTGTACTGGATGTAGATAGCGAAAAAGAAAATTGGTTTGATGAAACCGACCAACAATACCTGGAAGAAATTGTTAGCTGGATAGAATATGGATGACACGGATTTAAAACGGATTTTATTTTACAATATCAGGTTCTTGCATTACCAATTATATCCCAGCGTACGCAAGGCTCTCCTATAGCAAAAATCCTTTGAATTGCTGATTTCTTCTGGTCCTCACCCTTGGGGGAGTTAGTGGGGGCTATTATCTTTCCATCCCCACAAATACCTGCAGGCGTAGGTTCTGTAGGGACTCCATTTTGCAGATAGTTGCACCATTGTTACTTTCAGCGCTTTTTTATCTGTTGCATCCAGGCCGTATAGCTTTGCAATGCTTTGCTGAATACCGAGGTCGTCCAGCGCAAATACATCTTCCCGGCCCAGTGTAAACATCAGTATCATTTCCACCGTCCATTGTCCAACGCCCTTAATTGCCGACAAATATTTGATAAGCTCTTCATTTGTCATTTTATTTAATTTGTCATCCGTGATTTTTTCTTCAATAAAGAATCTGCAAACATTCTGAACGTACTGCGCTTTTGCGTTAGATAAACCAATGCCGCGAAGCGTTTCAACCGGTGTGTCTATAATTTGCTGTGGTGTTGGTTTTTTGTTTTTGTATAGATTTAAAAAACGGGTATAAATAACAGCGGCCACCTTGGTGCTTAACTGCTGGCTCATGATAGAGCTGCATAAATGGAGGTACACATTTTTCCTGCTTTCCAATACATATGGCTCCTGCAAGGCAATTATTTTTTTTAGTTTCTTGTCTTTACTCAGGTGTAATATATGTTCCATCATTAAATGTAAAACAAACTGTGGAAGGTGAACATATTTTTCCAAAGGTGCCGTTCAATTTGGCGATGCTCTTTTAATAAGAGAAATATAACATGAATGTCATTCGATCGGATAAGTGAAAGCGTTGGTTGTTATTTTCCATTTTGCTATCTAAACAGTAAAATATTTTTTATATTGAATTTCTATTTTTCTGAATTATTTTTTACTATGTATTAAAATTTGTTAAAACAATTTTTGCCGTCAGTATTCAAC
>JANYFI010000446.1 GCA_025362765.1 Ferruginibacter sp.
TGGCTCAGTTCTTCGTTCATATCGGTCATCATTAACCGGTTGATGTCGTAGCCTGTTGGCCTTTCTTTGGCGTATTGTATCTGCTGGTAAATAATCACCGTACTGATAATTAGAGTAACGGAGCAGCTAAACTGCAGCACCACCAGTACTTTGCGGGGAAGTGTTGCCAGCTTGCCCAACTGCATGGTACCTTTTAATACTTTTACCGGGCTAAAAGAAGAAAGGTAAAAAGCAGGCCTGCTGCCAGCCAGCATAGCCGTGATGAACACAAAAGACAGCATACTCACCCAGAAAACAATACTAAAGAAAGGGATACTTATTTTTGTATTGGCCAGTGTATTGAAAAAAGGAAGGGCCAGTTGCACCAATGCTATCGCAAACAAAAAAGCAATAAAAGTGAGCAGGAAAGATTCCGCCAGGAACTGAATGATCAGGTCTTTGCGTTTGGAACCAATGGCCTTTCTTACACCAATTTCTTTGGCCCTTTTTTGTGACCCCGCTGTAGTAAGATTGATAAAATTGATACAGGCTATCAGCAACACCAGGATGCCAATAATACTGAACATCCTAACATAATCCAGGAAGCCGCCGGTCTCTTTTCCATTTACATAATTACCGTACAGATGCCAGTTACGCAGTGGCTGTAGTATTACATAAGAACTCATTGCATTCAAACTTCCCTTTTCTGTATGTTCAATTTCCCTGATCTTTGGCGCTACCTGCGCATAAGAAATACCGGGCTTTAATTGTACAAATTGTTGCCAGTTATTGTTGCCAAAACTGCCATACGCATCTGTTATGCGGCCGGTCTGCGAAAGATAGGTAAGCGGCACTAAAAACTTAAATTGAAAGGTAGAAGCCACCGGCAGGTCTTTTAAAACACCGGTAACTTTAAGGTCATCCTTGTTATCAAAGCGGACGGTTTTATTGATGGCATCTTCATTGCCAAACAATGCTTTAGCAGTCGATTCAGTCAACACAATGGAATACGGATCTTTAAAAACAGTAGCTGCATTTCCCTGCACAAATGGAAACTGAAACATCTTTAAAAAATCTGTCCCGGTCAGTACCCCATTCATGTAAAGCTTTTTGGTACCCACGGTCAGGCCATGTGAGCGCATCCAGTCTGATTCCGCCACATATTCAATTTCCGGAATCTGCGTCCGTAAAGCATCTGCTAATTTCAGTGATGTAGTTGCAAAAGTAAGCGTGTCACCATTGCTGTAAAAGTTTCGTTGTACTTTATACAGTTGCTGGTTGTTGGGTAAAAATTTATCGTAGGCAAACTGGTTAAACACCCACAGCCCTATCAGCAATGCCACGGCCATCCCCGTAGACAAGCCAAGAATGTTGAGCAGGCTATAGCCCTTGTTTTTAACAATGTTGCGCCAGGCAATTTTGAAATAATTTTGTAGCATATTATTTTGCCGTTAAGGCGTTTAGACGTTTTTTAATTCTCCGTTAATGCACGCACTTATATGCATTCCCGATTTCACTTTTTAATCTCCAGTAACCGCAAACACTTCAATTATTGAACTATTCAAAAGTCCTCTTTGGGGGATTTAGGGGGCCTTATTCACTCCTCAAACTCTTCACCGGGTTCATCAATGCCGCCCTGATGCTTTGGTAGCTTACCGTAAGCAAGGCAATGATGATGGCCAGTAAACCAGTCAATACAAATACCCACCACTGGATACTGATGTGGTAAGCAAAATCTTTTAACCAATTGTTCATAGCATACCATGCAATGGGCGATGCTATTAAAATGGATACCAACACCAATTTTATAAAATCTTTGCTGAGCATTTTTACGATCGACTGTACACTTGCACCCAATGATTTGCGTACACCAATTTCTTTAATGCGTTGTTCTATCATCAGCAAGGCAATGGCAAACAGGCCCATGCAGCTAATGATGATGGCGATGGCTGCTGCAATGCTGTAGATAGTGGAGAGCTGCTGTTCTTTTTTAAACCAACGCTCCGTATTTTCATCCAGGAAAGAACCCTGGAATTCTTTATCAGGAAATTCAGATTTCCAAAACTTTTTCACCTTATCCATAATGCTTACCATATTGCCTGGTTTAAGACGCAGTAAGGCATAACTCATAGAAGTACTGTGACCAATCTGTATGGTGAGCGGATCTACTTTTTCGTGCAGGGAGTACAAATGAAAATCAGGAATTACGCCTACCACCTGCAACTTCTGTTTTGAGGTATCCGGCCATATAAATTTACCTATTACATCTTTATCACCCATTTGTTTTGCCATACTTTCGTTAATGATGATAGAAGTAGCCGAGTCTGTAGCAAAAGCTTTGTCGAAATCCCTGCCAGCAATCAATTTCATATCCAATGTTTTCAGGTAATCATAATCTACAAAGACCCAATCGGTTTGTATACCTTTA
>JANYFI010000501.1 GCA_025362765.1 Ferruginibacter sp.
CTTTGCAGTTCCGCTTGTATAGGTCATATCAACCAAAGTTGTAAGCGTTGCAACCTTTACATTTGTTGGTGAAGTAGTAGAATAAATTTGAATCTTTTTTGTACCGCTTGCATCATAATAGTACCATTCATTTTGAACATCCAAAGTTGCTGCTGCATTTTCAATAAAAAAACCATGTCCTGCTGCAAAAGCAAGCGTGGTATTACTTGTATAAGTAAGGTTTGAATCTGTTTGTGCAGTAATTGTACCCCTGTTACTACTCCAATCCTGGTGCCGTATTAATATTTCTGCACCCGTCCAATTTGTAGCATTTAAAGTAGAATTTACCATTTTAGTTATCGTGCTGGTAACTCCTGCAACCAGATAACCGCCATTTGAAGTTCCGAAATTTGGGTATCTGCCCATTGCAGTATTTCTACCATTTATGCTTACCATATTGCAGGTAGGTAAACCTCCCGTAACAGTTCCTTCCCAAATGTTATTCCCAAGATTTGACCAACTTTCCACGGCTGTAAAACCTGTAATCAATGGGTTTACTCCTGCTCCATACGCCTTGTACGCTATATTGCTTGCGGCAGGTGTTATAGTACCGTACCAGGTATCACCCCTTTTAAAGTAAATGGTATCACCATTGGTAGCGGAACCATTTACCTTGTTTAGCGTAGCCCATGCAGTACCCGGTGCTGTACCTGATGCGGCATCGCTACCTGATGTACTAACAAATATTTGTCGTGCAAATAGTTGTACTGGAAAAAGTAGCAGAAGTAATATTTTTTTTACCATTTTTATTTTTTGTTATATGCATGGGAATAACTTACGCCGTTTGCATTGATTGCCACATCTGAAATCTGTAATACCTCCGTAAACATACTTATCAAATTAATTTTATTAATACTTTAATAACTTCCATAACTCTCCTCTTAAAAACTAATTGCTTTTTACATTTTAGATCGAAGTCAATAAAACTCATTTCAGCGGATCCCCGATAAAACCAGCCCAAAGAAGGTTAAAAAGAAAACACTGACAACGCTTATATTTATTAAAATTAGTGATTAATTTCTGTCCGTTCTTAAAGGAAGACGTACCCGGTCTCCTACCTTCAAAGTCCGATTGTTTTAGTACTCGCCTTCAATAGGTAATTCTTAAAATCTTACCACCACAGTTAAAAGTTGACCGATAAGGTTCCTGGCATTGGCATGAAATTAAAATTACGCTCTTTGCCTCCGCTGAAACCTCTATTTTTTCATATATTTACCTCAAAAAATTACCCTAGATGATTACAATAAAAAAGAAACAATTTTTTTTTACCATTACGGAAAAATGGTTTGATTACAAATTTAGGTGGAGCGATTTATTTCTTCCGGTTTGCTACCGCGGATTGCGTGAAAATGACCAGCGCCTTTTCTTTGGCGTAAAAAAGTACACAAAAACCGCAGTGCTTGCATTAGACAAATCCATCGATGATCTTTATGCTAATTTTTTAGGTTCCGTAAAAAGAGATATAAAAAAGGCAACTGCCGAAGGCGTGGAATGTTATTTTGACAATAACCGTGAAAAGTTTATTTCGTTTTATAATCAATTTGCTAAAGTGAAAGGGCTATCACAGATCGATATATCCCGGGCTGATGAATACGGCATACCTGAATGGACATGCAGCTATGCCGTATTAAATGGCGAATTATTGGTAGCACATTCATACCTCGAAGACAAAACATCCGGCATTGTAAGATCTATGGAATCGGGTTCCCTGCGGTTGGATGAACAGCATAGTTCCAGGCAAATAGCGCAAGCCAATAAATTATTACATTACCACGATATAAAGGCTTTTACAGAAAGAGGATTGTCTTATTATGACTTCGGTGGTTGGCAGGCTTCAGAAGATGGACACTATTTACCCGGACTGTTAGAATTTAAAGAAGCCTTCGGCGCCTACCCAATAAATGTGTATAACTTTTTTACCTATGCGTATGAACTGAAAGAGAAGGTTAAAAAATTAAGGCAATCTTAGCCTATTGCAAAAAACAAATTAGCGAGTGCTATAAAAAAGGTGCTTCAATTTTTTGAAGCACCTTTTTTA
>JANYFI010000529.1 GCA_025362765.1 Ferruginibacter sp.
TCCTTTAATAAATAATTTTTGAAAAGCGGCGGCGGTGGCATAATCCACTATTTGCTGCGGTGGCAGGTAATGACAATACCCATAAATTAACCCTGCCATAAAACAATCGCCGCTGCCTACTTTATCGTTTATAAAAGCAGTATCATACTGTGTTGAAACGTACAACTGCTGCTGGTGATACAAGGTGGTGTAATATTGAAGGGCATGCTCACCAAACCGGAAAGTATTGGCCACGCTTGTGCAAAGCGGGCATAGCGCCATTATTTTTTCAGCGGTTATTTTGCTTTGGCGCAAATAATTTTCTTTTTTGTTGATGGCGGCAACATCTTCTTCAAAGCCAATGCCGAGCATGGTTTCAGCGGCCCATATATTCCCCATCACGAGGTTACAATATTGTACAAGGCCGGGCATAATCTCTACAGGTTGTTTACCATATTGCCAAAGCTTTGACCGATAATTTAAATCAACTGAAATAAATATTTTTTTTGCTACACATGCTTTCAGTACTTCTTTGCATACATCTGCAACAGATTGCGATATTGCCGGGCAAATGGCGCTGAAATGAAACCAGCTTACATCAGCCAATACTTTATCCCAATCGATTGTGCCAGGGCTTAAACCGGCAAAAGAGGAATTGGCCCGGTCATAAATCACCCCGGCATTTTTTAAATCGGCCCCCTGCGGCAAATAATAAGCGCCGATTCTGTTACCAGTAAAATAAACGGAAGAGACATCCATTTTTTTTGCTGCAAGAGATGTTATGATGTCGCGGCTTAAGTAATTATCCGGTAAGGCGGTAAAGTATTTTACAGGGATATCCCACAATGCAAGCGCAGTTGCAGCATTTAGTTCGGCGCCGCCAATGTACACCGGCATTGACTCTTTCCGTATCCATTCTCCATCCAATACAGGAGAGAACCGCATCAATAATTCACCGAAACACAATACTTTATTTTTCAAGAACCTCCGGGTTTAATCTATTAAAAAATATACCTGCCAAAATACCGGCCGTCTTTTTTATGGAAAAATAAAAATAAAGAAAATAAGGCAGGTATCAAGAAATGCGCACATTAAAAATCGCAGTTGTTTATTTCGGACTCATAGAGTGATATCATGGCCGTGTTGTTTTTAAACGTAAATACAGGAAATAGAATCGCCGCCTTAAAGGCTAACAGTCATAATAACTTTCGGAGTAATGCGTTGCTAAGTTCAATGCACATTTATAATTCAGCAGCCGCTTCATCATCCAGTAACACCAATGTATTGGCATGTGAAGCGATGAGGCTTGCAGGCACGGCATTCGAAACAGGCTCCTGCAATGCTTTGCGTATAATTGCCGCTTTTTTTTTGCCACTGGCCATTAGCATTACGTTGCGTGCTTCAAGTATTTGGGCCATGCCCAATGTAATACCAAGGGCAAGGGCGGTACTGGTTGTAAAATATTTTTGCCCTGTTGCCGTGGTTAGCTGGTCCAGCTCAACCACGTGAGCTTTCAATAGGGGATCAACGCCTGGCTCATTAAACCCGATATGACCATTGAGGCCAATACCAACTAACGCCAAATCCAGGCATCCTGCATTTTCAAGGGACTTGTTGATTCGATCGCATTCCTTTTGGAGGTCATGCGCACCGCTGTCAAAAAAATGAACCTGATGCTGTTGTATGTGTAAAGGATCAAATATTTTTTGCTGCAGAAAATGATAACAACTTCCCGGCATGGCACGTTCAATACCCACCCATTCATCCAGCCCGATAAAGGTAACTGCGGCAAAACTCACCGATTCCGCCATCGCTATTTCTACAACTATATCATAGGTTAAAGCCGGCGTATCACCGCCAGCCAAACAAAGCACTGCGGCAGGTTTATTTTTCACCAGTTGAACAATTTTACCTGCGGCAAATTTTGAGAGCTCCTGGTAGTTTTTAAATTTAGTAATCATCCTGAATGTTTTTAAAAAAGCAATTAGTCATTACACCTTTTTTTAGAATACAACCCTATAATAAAAATTGCAGACAGGCTACCACAACGGCTTCTGTCGCAGGAGGCAAATAAGTTGCCGCCCAGGGATGTTTTCTTCCAAATACATGATCGGTATCCAGCGTATATAGTATTGCCGCAGGTTGCCACTCTTTTAACAGTAAGGCACTGGCAATTGGCACAGCCGCATCTGCGGTACCCTGGCAAATAAGTACAGGTATAGTAAGACTTTGCATCGCTTGTTTTATATCCAGCTTTTGTTCATTGTCACGATAATCTTCAAATAGCTGGTAATACATTGGCAGTTGTTGCTTAGTACGGCTATTGGTATAATATTGAACCCCGGACCGTTTCCATTCATCCATTTTTTCCGCCGGCCAGTTTCCCCAGGGCGTTTTACATTGGCTTATAGCAGCCCAGGTAACCAGTTTGCTTATGCGCTTATCTGTGGCAGCATGCAATATAGCAATGCCTCCGCCCATACTATGACCAATAAGACACACCATTTTTTTGTCGATATGTTTAGCATACAAATTGGCTGCGTCGCATACCCAATCGGTGACGAGTTTTACGTCGTTTAACTCTATTGAATAGTTGTTTTTGCCAAATCCTTCCAGGTCTGAAAATTCTTCTGGTTGTTGCGGTGTAGTTCCATTGTGCGAAAAATTAAATTTCACAAACGCAAACCCTGCTTCGGAAATTTTTTCAGCAATCAGGTCAAAATTACCCCAGTCTTTAAATCCGTTAAAGCCATGGGCGTATATTATCGCCGGTTTTTGGCCGGTTTCTTTCTCAAAAAAAATATCAAGGGTTATTGGCCTGTTGCCTGAACCGGGGATGATAATATTCTTTACTTTCTGTAGCATATCTAAAAGTAAGGAATTTATAAAAAGCATATTATGAACCGGGCGTTTATTAAAAAATTGGATTTCGCCTAAGAGGTTGACATCAGACTTAAAAATTTCAACGTGCGAATAGGAAATAGGGACTGTATTTTATCTGGCCTCTTCTATTAATTAAAACAGTTTTTTATTGCGGCATTGTAATTAAAAAGTGTCGGCTTGCAGCACGGCAACCTCGATTAGTTTCTACCAAGGCTAACCACAAAACGACATTGACAAATTATCACCGCATATTTATACAAATTTCGATACTTTTATTCCCATCATTTCACCGCAAAAAAAATATTCCGGTTGGCGTGGGTAACACCGGTTTTGCTGACATAAAAGCTATATACAATCAATGAAAAAAAAAGGAATTTTATTGCCCGATATAATCTTTTCCGGCTTGCTGATGGTTTTACTGTTAACCAGTTTTATCTCTTACCAGCGCATTAGTTCACAAACTGAAGCAGGAAATTTATTAAACAACAGTTATCAGGTAAAAACTAAACTCAACCAGCTTTTAACAAATTTATTAAATGCAGAAACCGGTCAACGTGGTTACCTGTTGACAGGAAAAACAACTTTTCTGGAACCGTACTATGGTGCTGATATAAAAGTGGCCAAAAATATTGAAGAAATTAAAATATTGGTGGGCGAAAATAAGGAACAGCAAACTAATTTAGTCGCTTTATCTGCCCTCGTTATAACCAGATTCAAGAGTCTTGAAACTGTCTTAACACGTTCCATCAGTAATAGCTTGCAAAGGGATAGCCTGGTAGCATACGTCGACAAAGGCAAAACTATCATGGGTGAAATCAGAAAGTACATTGCAAAAATGTTGCAAATTGAAAATGATTTACTGGCACACCGCACAATACAAAAAGACCAAACTGCATTTATCACTCCGCTATATTCCTTATTGCTTTCCACCATAGCCATTGTAATTGTAACCATTGCGTATTTCAGGCTAAGAAATGAAATGCATTTGCGGATGAAGGCTGAAGACAATGAAGCCTATGCCATAAAATTGCAAGACGCAGCGAAAAAATTTGCAGGCGAACTTGAGCTTAAAGTGGCTGAAAGAACGGAGGAATTAAAAAACTTAAACGGAGAACTCAAAATTAGAAACGACATTTATTCTTATGCCGAAGCAAATGCGCTGATAGGTAGCTATTCATGGAATATGCAAAACAGTGAGATTAAATACTCTGACAATCTTTTCCGGCTGTTGGGGCATCAACCGCAGGAGTTTGTTCCCAATTTTGACACCTTCATGAGTTTTGTTCATCCTGATGATAAGGAGCAGGTTATTAAAGATGGAAAAGAGACCTTTGAAACGCATCGCCTTGTTGAACATATTTACAGGATGATCACCAAACAGCAAACGATTATCTGGTGCAGATCGAGCGGCGCATTTATTGAAAACGAACACAGTAAATTACTGGTGGGTACCGTACAGGATATTACAAAGGATATATTATTAAGAGAAACACTTGCCGCAAAAAATCTTGAACTGGAACGCAATAATGAAGAACTGGAATCTTTCTCCTATATCGCTTCGCACGATTTGCAGGAACCCCTGCGAAAAATTCAATCTTTCAGTAAATTAATCCTTGGCAAAGAAGAAGACAATTTATCTGCCGAAACAAAAGATTACTTCGCAAGAACTATTTCAGCGGCGGCCCGTATGCAAAATCTTATAAAAGCATTGCTTAGTTATTCCAACGCCAATAAAGCCGAAATAAAATTTATCCTCACCGATCTGAATAGCATAGTTGAAGAAGCAAAAAGCAACCTGGCGGAATTACTGGAAGAAAAAAAAGCTGTGGTAGAAAGTGATACACTGCCCCGGCTTACCGTAGTACCTATTCAGTTATTGCAATTGTTTTCCAACATCATTCACAATGCAATTAAATACAGTAAAAAGGACACTACGCCACACATAAAAATTACTGCAACATTGATTTTGGAGGAAGAAATAAAAAAAGAATATCCGGCACAAAAAGGAAAATACTGGAAAATTTCCATCGCCGATAACGGAATAGGCTTTGAACAGCAATACGAACATAAAATTTTTGAATTGTTTCAACGCCTGCATGGGCGTGCAGACTACGAGGGAACCGGCATCGGGCTGGCTATTTGCAAAAAAATTATGCACAATCACCTTGGTTTTATTACAGCACAAGGTAAATCGGGCATTGGCTCTGTATTTAACTTATATTTGCCCTTTTAAAAAAAGGTTGCTGTGATGGCGCCTGTAGCCGTAACATAATTTTTACCCCATAACCAGAAAACAAATGATTCAAAATACCACGTACATTTTGATGATTGACGATGATGAAGATGATCAACTGCTTTTTAAGGAAGCATTAAAACAGGTAAATGAAAACGTTGCCTGCAATACTGCACTTAATGGGGAAGAAGCGCTGAAAACACTACAATCTTCT
>JANYFI010000622.1 GCA_025362765.1 Ferruginibacter sp.
CTTACAATAGCGGAACAGGTGCTTTCTCTATCAGCCAAGCCAACACATCTACCAATGGTTATTTAAGCAGCACTGACTGGAATACCTTTAATGGTAAAATTGGTTTAACTGCTTTATCTGCATCTGGGCCTTTAGCTTATAATAACGGAACAGGTGCTTTCTCCATCACCCAGGCCAATGCGGGAAGCAACGGTTATTTAAGTGCCACTGACTGGAACACTTTTAACAGTAAAGGCGGAGGATCGGTAACCAATGTGGCTGCATTAAATTTCGGAACCAGCGGAACGGATGTAAGTTCTTCTGTAACCAACAGTTCCACTACACCAGTTATCACTTTAAATATTCCTACCGCTTCCGCAAGCAACCGCGGTGCCTTATCATCGGCTGACTGGACTGCTTTTAATAATAAAATTGGATTGACAGGCTTGTCTGCAACTGCTCCGTTAAGTTACAATAACGGAACAGGTGCGTTTACTATCAGCCAGGCAAATTCAGGCAGCAACGGTTATTTAAGTGCCACTGACTGGAATACGTTTAATAATAAACAGGGAACTATTTCTCTTACAACTACCGGCAATAGCGGTAATGCTACACTTTCAGGCAGTACACTAAATATACCAGCCTACACCCTCGCAGGATTGGGCGGTATCAATTTAACCGCATTGTCTGCATCAGGCCCGTTATCTTACAATAGCGGAACAGGTGCTTTCTCTATCAGCCAAGCCAACACATCTACCAATGGTTATTTAAGCAGCACTGACTGGAATACTTTTAATGGTAAAATTGGTTTAACTGCTTTATCTGCATCTGGACCTTTAGCTTATAATAACGGAACAGGTGCTTTCTCCATCACCCAGGCCAATGCGGGAAGCAACGGTTATTTAAGTGCCACTGATTGGAACACTTTTAACAGTAAAGGCGGAGGATCGGTAACTAATGTAGCTACTATCACTTTAGGAACTACTGGTACGGATTTATCAACTTCAGTTGCTAACAGCACTACAACCCCGGTACTTACTTTAAATGTACCAACAGCATCCGGATCTAACAGAGGTGCACTGTCTTCGACAGACTGGACAACTTTTAACAACAAAGCCCCATTAGCATCGCCTGCTTTTACAGGTACCCCCACAGCACCGACTGCTTCGGCAAGTACCAATAATACTCAAATTGCCACAACGGCTTATGTAACTGCTGCACTTGCCATACCTCAAACACATTCCGGCGATGTAACCGGAGCACAGAATGCAACAGTTGTTGGCAAAATAAATGGCGTTTCCATGTCGGGACTGGGCACTGGAATTTTAAAAAATACAACTGGTTCAGGTACGCCATCTATTGCGGTGGCAGCTGACTTCCCAACTTTAAATCAAAACACTACAGGTACTGCAGCCAATGTTACAGGAACTGTGGCTGTAACCAATGGAGGTACAGGCTTAACGTCGGTAACAACAGGGGATGTTCTGTACGGATCCGCTACAAATACTTTAAGCAAATTAACTGCAGGATCCAACGGACAGGTGTTAACGCTAACAAGCGGTATACCATCCTGGTCTACTCCGGCTGCATCAAGCGCATGGAGCCTGTTAGGAAATGCGGCCACTGCAGGTTCTCACTTTTTAGGTACCAACAACAACGTTTCCTTAAGATTCAGAACCAACAATACAGAAAGAATGATTATCGACAGTACCGGTAAGGTAGGCGTTGGGTTAACTGACCCTGCTGCTGGTTATTACCTGTCAGTAAAAGATAACCTGGAAATAAGAAGGACGGCCACTACTGCGCAGCTGATTTTTACTAACACATCAGGCGGAGGTAACTTTAGAATTGGCGGAGATGGTGGTGATATTTTCTGGCAGGGCGGCGGTGGCCAGTCTTTACAGATGGGTTCTTATTGGGCAACTATTTTGGGAGGTGACAGACAAACAGCCACTTTCCCATCTTTTATCGGGGGAATTACGGGCACCAGTGTTATAGTGGCAGGGCAGCGGGATGCCAGCGTACCCTTAGGAATACAGGCCAATAGTGCCAGCCAGTCTGCTAACCTTACAGAATGGAGAAACTCAGCAGGTACTGCGTTAAGTGTTGTTGACCCATCGGGAGATGTTGGAATTTTAGTAACTGCCCCAGCCGCTCATTTGCATATTGGTGGCGGTACTGCTGCTGCAGGTACAGCCCCTTTAAAGTTGACATCAGGTACCAATTTAACAACTCCTGAAAATGGCGCGGTTGAATTTAATGGCACTCACTTTTATGGAACAGTTGGAACTACCCGTTACCAGTTAGACCAGCAGGCTGCCGGTGGAACTGTAACTTCTGCCTCAGTTGTTACTGCAAATGGATTTTCGGGAACAGTCGCCAACGCTTCAACAACTCCTGCGATAACTTTAACAACTACAATTACGGGTATCCTGAAAGGCAATGGTAGTGCAATATCGGCTGCTACAGCAGGTACTGATTATGTAATTCCTTCGGGTAATATAACTGGTACCGCAGCCAACATTACCGGCACTGTAGCCGTAGCAAATGGTGGAACGGGGGTAACTTCTGTTACTGATGGCGGGATTCTTTATGGCGCAACTTCCACTACAATAGCTTCTACAGCCACCGGTACTGCAGGGCAGGTATTGCAATCAGCAGGCACGGGAGTTCCGGTTTGGGTAAATGGTGGCACAATGATGTTTTCTGGCAATACTTTGGGAACAACTCAAAACAAGAATGTGACCATGTATTATCCAATCAATGGGTCAGTTGCAGGAAACACCACTTACACAGCAGTATCCTCTACGTCTTTGATGTCTAGGGCTGGCACAATAGCAAATTTGGTTATTAAGCTTTCTGCATCCGCGGGATCTACAACAATATATACAATTTATAAAAACGGGGCACTACAATCAATGGCAGTATCTGTGCCTAACGGTAGTACTACGGGATCTACTACAACAAACCCTGTAACATTTGCGGCAGGAGACGAAATAGCTTTACGAATTGTTACCAATAATGGTACAGCCGTATTACATTCATGGGCATGTGATGTTACATACTAATTGATTATTAAAAACAATAGCGAAGAAGCCGTTTCATGAATACATGAGACGGCTTCTTTATTTGAAATTGTTTATCGATAGCACAGTAAAGGGTTATTCAAATTTCCCAAAACAACTTGCGGGAAAATCCAAAGCCGTT
>JANYFI010000649.1 GCA_025362765.1 Ferruginibacter sp.
TTATCAATATATTTATGCAAAAAGCGATGTTGGATAAATTACCGGTCTGTTATCAACATTACAGGAATATATAAAAACCCTTGGGTATCATAAATATTGTACGGTGTAACCTATACACACCAAGGCTTTGCAGAAAAAAAAGGTTGTTAAGCATCATTAAGCAAGGAGTAAGTTGATTTTTTACATACAAACGCCCACATTACTTTTACAAAAGAAATATGGGCGTTGATAATAAGCGGTCAATTAAAAAAAAGGGGCAATCAATCGTTAGTGGGCGCAAATATAAAGCGTAACAATTTAATAATAAAATAATTTTAACAATTTAAGTTATTAAGATTTTCATATGGCAAGCAATCGTTAAAGTCCTTCCGTTTCTACGGAAGGACTATTTTTTTGGGGCTAATTGAAAAACGACCTTACGGTAACAATTTTTTAAACAAATTTGCCCTTCAAACAATTTGCAAATAAGTTCATTTAATACTGTAGCCATTACCAACGCCTGCAGCAATTGCACGCAAGCCATCGTACAATTGCGAGTGAAATAAGCCATGTCCTTCCATTCCTAACTTTAGCTGCCAGTTTATGCAACTAAAAATTTAATTTAGTTCTCCTAATAATAGCGGTTCCTTAGTTTATTATTGATTTCCCAACTTTGCTATCACTAAATTCCCAATTTTTTTTCCCTGTTCATAGGCGTCATTTACTGAGTTCCTGTAATGTATGCCTCCATAAAAACGACTGAATGAGACTTCGAGGGCTGCCTCGTCGGAGTTTTTAAAATTACGGTCCGGCCATCCCCAGTCTCTTTCCGAAGAATCCCTGAATGCGGTTTTGTTTATGTAGATAGCAGCAAGAATGGAGGCCGCCGCACCAGAGATGGCTGAATGCGCACTATTATATTCAGGAAAAGGTGGTGTTTGCAGATATGGCCGCCATTCGGGGTCAATGTATTTGTTTATATAAGTCTCCGGGCGCACCACATCATATTTATATTTGGTAAACCAACAGCAAATAAAAGCATCAAAAATGCCAATACTGGCGCCTGTGTAGGCATACGCCGTTTTATAGAAATCCGATTTGTTATTTTTTGATACAGTACCTATAATTTCCATCCAGTGCCCGGGAGGTGTCATGGCTTTTGTAGCAAATTTTGTATGGCCCTTTACATTCATTGTATAGCTGTTGCAATCCCAAAAATTGGCAATACTTTTTTGGTTAGAATTCATCGTGTTTCCGGTAACCATTACTTCTTTCGCCATTTTGTAAAATGTACTTGTCGTATCCGTGCTAAACGGAGCCGGCCCGGGTGGTGGAAACATATTAGCAGAATCCATTACCATGCAACGGATATTTTTCCATAAAGGCTCAACCGCATCAAAATAACCTGGTGGCGTTGGCATCCAGTGACCGTCGATATTGGAAACAGTAAACCCGCTGCCCCTGGTTTCAATATAATTATCCCGCTTACTCCATGAAAGTACCGAATCTGCCACCCGCTCTCCATATTGTACCGAGTTTACAAAAATTGTATCGGGCATGGCCGACGTTACCGCCAACGATTTTACAGAATCCGTAACATGCTGTATTAAGTTGGCAGAAAAAGTAAGCTGTTTCCCTACTTTCAATAAGGCAATCAAGGAAGCAAAAGGATAATCTATTTTTCTATTAGCTGGTGGAACGGGGATATTATTTAAACCCTTTACTTTATTCTGTAAGGACGCAAAATGTGTTCCTTCCTGCGCAAGTACCTCAAAAGCTGCCAGATTACTATAGGCATAGATCCTGGAAGCTACAGGCGGGGAGAAAATATCATAAATCACTACATAAGTAAGCCCGTGTACTACCGACGAGTACAGTTGGGGATTATGCATTATTTGCAAATACTCTTCTTTCTTTTGATTACACCCGGTTAATAACTGCAGAAGGATAAGCGCAATTAATAAGGATTTAATTATCACACGGCATTTCATATTTGTAGCATTAAAAAGCGTTAAAATTTGTCAAGTCATCAATGAATCTATGTATAAAATCATCCTTTTGCCAGTAGCTGGGAATTTAAAGGTAGCCTTTCTACTTTACAAAAATTTTTACGGAAACGCCTGAATTTTATCCCGGTTTTCAATATTGGCAACCCTCTTATTTGATTCCTGTGTTTTTTAATATTATAAATGGGGGAGCCTTACTCCAGTCAACCTTACTTTTCATCATTGAAGGCCCGATGGAAAAATTTCCTAAAATCAGGTCTGTTTTTCCATCGCCATCTATATCTCCTGCATCCATAGTAAGCCATCTGCCATTTGACGCCTCTTTAATGGAATAGGGTTGAAAATTAAGATTCCCATTATTTTTCAGGTATACAAAACTTTCTTCGGGCTGGTGCTGATAATCCGCAAAAAAGTGGCAATGTCAAGATCGCCATCATTGTCGAAATCTGTAGCAATGGCTTTATAGCAGCCATTAATCGGGAAAAAGTATTGCTGCTTAAATCGATTTTTTTTGTCGTTTAAAAAAATATATACGCCATGGTATGGCTTTAACACAGGTGAATAATCGGCATTATCCCCGCAGGTATAAAGTATATCGGGATAACCATCTTTATTAAAATCGGCCAGTTCAAAATACGATGAACCGTAAGAAGGAGGAAACCTCAATACTTCTTCCTGTTCAAAACTACTATCACCTTTGTTTGTAAAAAGAAAAACCCCTTCTTCGCCCTGTGCAAAAAGCGCCCATATATCAGGAAGTCCATCATGATTGTAATCCTGTACATAAGCTTTCACCGCACCGGCAACGCCTCTTATAATATGCTTGTTAAACTTACCGCTTCCGGTATTTTCGTACCAGGATAATGCGCCAGTCTTATATCCAAATTCACATACCAGGTAATCCGTTTTTCCATCTTTGTTAAAATCAGCCGAAGCTAATTGTACGGGCCGTTGCAAGCCGTTTAAAAATGTAATTGAATCTTTTTGATAATGCCCGGAATTTTTATTCAGAGATTCTAATTTGCCAAGTTTTTCGTCAGTAGGGTTAAATAGGCCGATGTCACATGCAAGTAAATTGCCGGTATCAAAATTAATATCCACTACCGTACCTATCCTTTTTACAGAATCAACAATCGCCAGGTCCCGGTTCAAAAAGTAGATGCTTTTTTTTATTTCGTCGCTGATAATTATCGGATTCGCCGTGTCGCCGGGATTAATTTTAACATAGCAAGTTGCTGCATTTGAATATAAATTAACCGGAGTTTCCACTTTAAAAAGGGGCAGGCCGGTGATAATGTTTCTATCCCTTCGCTGTGGCGGTAAGGTATCAGGAGAAGTAGATACATAATAATCTACGATATGTTGCCAGTCCGCTAAATTAAGCGCCGGTAAGGCCGCTGGATCTTTTTTGCTATCGCTTTTGTCATTTAACACAATAGCATATTGCTTAAAGCCATGGTACGAAATTCCCAATCGTTCGCCCATTGCAGGTAATACGCCATTGCTCCAGCTTTTGGCATCCAATAAAGACGGGTCAGGAAATTGGTGACATGATCCACAATATACTTTTGCCATTTCTTCCCCCTTTTCTATACTGACATTGGAAGTGGCAAGATGAGATTTATTTTTTTTATACTCCTTACAAGCTATTAAAAAAAGAGAGACAAAAAGAAAAACGATTGGTAAAAAATTAAATGGTTTAAGCATTACGAGCCGGATATTTTAGATTAAAATATAAAGTCTTTTATTTTAACACAGATCAAGGAATTAGTGATAAATAATTAAGTAAGTTAGTTGAAATTAATAGTTCGTGTTTCTCCGCTTTTATCGAAAAGCTTAACCGATTTAACATTGCTGTCAATCGATATGAATCTCGAGGATTGGGAAAGAAAGGACGTACCATAATAAATTTCCTGCTTTCGCATTTTACCATCTTTTAAATATAAAATGGCATACGTTTCATTTTGCCTGGTAATAATATTTTTAAAATTCTTTTTTAATTTAAACAGGCGCAAAGGCCCCTTGTTTTCTGCCGCTGCAATTAGCAAATTGCCCCCGTTGTTTTGTAATTGTACCAGCGATTTTCCATTTCCAGGGATATAAATTCCACTTTGCAGCATGGTTTGCGAAACGAAATTTCCTTTACCATCACCTTTCAGCATAAGGCCGTTTAGAGCGTCATATCTGCCCGTGGTAACTTCGGTACCATAATCGTTTCCGTTAATAATAACATCCAGGTTGCCATCTCCATCAAAGTCTGTTACGCACATACCACTAAGAGGAGAAAGCTGGGCTTGCAGAGGTAAATTTTGTATAGAAAATTTTCCATTGCCCTCATTTCGCAGATAGCAGGAAGCAATATTATTGGCATGATAAACAAGTGCGCCCTGCCTGTCGGTTGGAGAAAGTAAAGAATCCATTGTGGCAACCGCATAAGATTTATAATTATTGTACTGTCTGCGCATAGAGATCATTTGCCTGATCAATTCATCCCTGGAAAATGCAGGAAACTCCTTTAAATTTTTATCCCGGCTATTGTCTTGCAGATACACAGAAGTAATGGCATCGTATTTTCCATCATTGTTAAAATCTTTTGAGTAGATGGATACCGGATACTTACTGCTTGCTTTATAAAAAGTATTTAAGCCTGTGTTTCCGACTATATAATCTATATCACCATCGTTATCAAAATCGCCGGCTGCAATGGTATTCCACCAGCCAATTTCATTGCCAACACCTGTTTCGGGAGTTACATTTTTAAAAACACCTTTATCATTTTTTAAAAAAGTAACCGGCATCCATTCGCCTGCAAGCACTAGATCTGTCCAGCCATCATTGTTAAAATCTGTAAATACCGCATCGCAAACAAGACCGATATTTAAAAGGTCCTTTGCTACCGTACTTGTAACGTCGGTAAATTTAATTATACCGTTTTTAGTATCGTTCCGTAAGATAAAACTGGAAACAGGCTTTGGATAATTCCATGGGTCAACCCGGCCAGATACGAAAAGATCGAGATCGCCATCTTTATCATAATCGATCGCCCGAACACAAAATTTACTTGTGAAATTTTTAGGCAATGCGCTTGAATCTGCCGTGTAATTCCCTTTGCCATCATTTATAAAAAACCGATCCTGGTAATTTAGTGAGTTATGCTCCCATTCATAACTTCCGCTCGCTATGTATAAATCCAGGTCACCATCGCCGTCAGCATCAAACAATAGCACACCTTCATCTTCCACGTTTTTACTTAATGAATCTTTAATCGTTTCAATTGCTGTTTGAATAAATTTTCCATTTTTTTGCTGTATAAATTTTTGACCGCTGTGGTATAACGACCCTCCGGTAATGATATCATCGATGCCATCACCATTGATATCTCCCGCTGCCATGCCAGGGCCGAATTCTGAAAATTTATGGGGCAATAATTTTTGAATATTAAAATCAATGAAGTCTTTTTCTTTTTGGATGTAATGTATATCTGCCGCTTCCGTTACATTGGTAAACAATGCACCCGTATCTACTTTGTCGATATTGAATGAATAGGGTAACAAGGCATTTTTAATATTTACCGATAACGACTGGTTTGCCTTTACGTTTTGCAACAACTGTTTTTTTCTATTGGGCCAGCTTATTACTACTGAATCGATTGTTAATATAGTCCCAAGGCCGAAATGAGCGATATCTTCTACGGTAGATAAGTATCCTCTATAAGGCGTGTTTTCCCAAAACTGGTGTTTGCCATGGTCGTAATAAATATCGATGAATGCACCCAGTCCATTTATATTTTTATCCTCTCCGACGAATACTACATTTAAAAAGTTTGAACTGGACTTGTTTGTTTCACGCAAATTATTTTTATATACAGAAGCTACTCCATTGATGTTATTGACAATATAATCAAGATCGCCGTCATTATCAAAATCGGCATATGCGGCACCGTTGGAAAAGCTAGGCTCAGCTATTCCCCAGGCATCCGACACATTGGAAAAAGTTAAATCCCTGTTATTATGAAAAGCATAGTTTTTTAACTTTACTTCTGCCATTTGTTGAATGAGGATTTCTTTTGACGCCACGGAGGAGGCTTTATCCCGGTAAGAAATAAAATCATGGTCGCTTAAGTCTTTGGGAAACCCATTTGTAATAATGATATCTTTATAGCTATCATTGTCAAAATCCGCAACCAGCGGTGTCCAGCTCCAATCAGTATTTGCAATACCGCTGTAATAGGATATTTCGCTGAATACGGGCGCCCCCACGGAATCTTTTTCACCTATCCTGTTTCCTCCATTTAATTGTAAAGTATTGCGTTCATATTGATACTGGTAACCATAGCGATCAAAGTTGAGATTAACCTGGTACGTGTTTGGATTGACCATCATTTTTTTACGATAATTATCTTCCGGACTCATATCCAATTCCACAATATCTGCAAGGCCATCGTTATTAATGTCTTCTACCTCATTTCCCATGGCAGAGAAACTGGTGTGTTTAAAGTATTCTTTTGATTTATCGGTAAAAGTGCCATTGCCGTTGTTGATCCATAAAATATCATTGGACAAATAATCATTGCTAACCAATATGTCTTTCCATCCATCTTTATTTATATCAGTAATATTTACGCCCAGGCCGTAGCCCGGTTTGGTAATTCCAGCTACCCGGCTTACATCAGTAAAATAAGGATGGTGGGTATCTTTATCCCAGTTATTCTGAAATAATTTGCTGGTATTTAAATTAGAAGTATCAACCAGGTTATATGAAAAAGCATCTGGATTTTTGTTTACCTGCAATTTACCCGCAACCAATAAAAACATATCCAGGTCGCCATCGTTATCATAATCAAAAAATGCGGCGCTGGTAGAATAGCTGGTGTCATCCAGTCCATATGCTGCGGCCTCATTTTTAAACACAGGTATCCCATTTTTATCAAGCCCTTTATTGATGTACAATATTTTTTTTCTTTTTTCAGGATCGGAAGACCTGGAGGCGCTTATAAAAATATCCGGCCAGCCATCATTGTTGATATCCACTACCGTTACTCCGTTGCACCATTTTCCTTCACCTGCTGTACCAGATTCCGCGGTAACGTTTTTAAATTCCATTTTACCTTTATTAAGATACAGTTGATTGCCAACCATGTTACCGGAAAAATATACATCCGTTAAGCCATCCCTGTTAAAGTCTCCTGTTCCTACGCCACCTCCATTGTATACATATTCATAATTCAAAATATTGATGCTGTCATTTTCAGTTATGGTGTTGGAGAAATGTATACCTGACGAACTTTCAGGAATGGAAGTAAATAGAGTAGCCCCATTTTTACACGAGATAAACAGCAGTGTCAGTAACAGTATAAATAAAAAGGAAAATAATTTCATGGCATTTCAAAAATAAAAAAGGAAGTATAAAACTTCCTTTTTTTGTTAAATATGTTCAACTAATTTATTGGTACCCGGGATTCTGTGTTAATGTTTTTTGCCCCCCTACTGTTGTTATATCAATTTCATTTTGAGGGATGGGATTATAATTATTTTTAGGCGCAGTATAATGCGTACCTGCAAGAATATCACTGGAAAATTGCCTTTCGTATGTAATGAAAGTATTAATAGTTGATTCAGCAATGCCCCAACGCACCAGGTCAAAGAAACGATGACCTTCCATAGCCAGTTCAAGTTTGCGCTCAAAATAAATTGCTTTTAAAGCCACATCTTTGCTGGCAAAATAACCCGCAGGGTATGGACTAATCACATATTTCGCCGCAGGCGTTGCAGAGAAACCAGCCAATGGATTGGCATTGTCAATATATTTATATACAAATCCAGCTGGGTTCGCAGCCCTGTTACGTACGCGGTTAACCAACGCCTCCGCATCAGCAAGACTTCCTACCTGCGCATCTGCCTCGGCAGCCAATAATAATACATCAGCAAACCTAATCACCAGGTAATTAATAGCGGAACCAGGTGCCCAGGAAGATGCATCATGATATTGCTTTTCAGTTGATTGCCAATAAATATTCTTTTTGTTTGCATACGGACCTGCATAAGCTTGTTCCCTGATCCAGTCTGCGCCAGGATGAAGGCCCCAATCATTAAATGGCAAACCGCGTCTTCCTGCAGTCCAGTCAACTCTTGGATCAAGGTTTCCTGCGTCTGGTGTAAAAGCCTGGCTAGAGAAAAGTCCCTGGTCATTTTTTACAGGATGATCGTTGTAAGTGTCCAGGTAAGGCAGTCCGTTAACATCTGTTCTAAAAGAGTTTACCAAATCAATTCTTGGCTGATAAAAACCACAACATCCGAATGGGCTGCTTCCATAAGGAAAGTTCAACATATCCCCCTGATTACCATTGTCAATTGAAGAAGTACCCACATTGGCAGCCATTTCAACTGCAAAAACAGCTTCAGGACTTATTTTTTCATCTTCAGGACGGAAATTATTTTCAAACATGGAAAATAAGTCATACTTAACACCAAGGGAAGTTTTTCCGCTTGGAATAATCACATCATATAGAGCTTTTGCATCGGCAAATTTTGCTTCATACATATACACTTTTGCCAAATAGGCGCCTGCTGCCCATTTATTGGCGCGGCCCGCATCTCCCTGTGTTTCAGGCAAATTATTGTAAGCAAAAAGAAAATCAGCTTCAATTTTATCCGTAATAACCACGTCATTTTTCTGACTAAAATCTGTAGTCGTTTCATCTATATAAGGTACTTTATTGAAGATCTTATACAAATCGAAATAATAATGCGCCCTTAAAAACTTTCCCTGGGCTTCAATATTTTTGTTGTCAGCATCTGCAAGTCCCTTAACTCCGGGAAGTATTTTCAGCACATTGTTACAACGGCTGATGCCTTCATAATTTGCTTTCCATTTATCATCAAAAAATGAGTTGGTTGTACTTGCCGAGTAGTTGAATATTTCATTTAACCCCTGCTGGTCACCGCTATAACTGCCTTTTGATGCATCTGTACCAAGTACACTTCCCCAAATGAAGTTACTTACGGATGAACCCCAGGGGGTGCTGCTACCAACATCCTGGCCATCTAAGGCGGCGTAGGCGCCTATCAATAATCCATTGACACCGCCAGGTGTAGCCAGTACATCTGCACTCAACGCTCCCTGTGGGGTATGAGTTAAAAACTCTTTTTTACATGAATAAAATATCCCCCCCAGCATCAGCACGGAAAAAGGAATGATTATGCTACGTAGTTTCATTGTTAATTTTTTAGTTATTAAATGTTAGAACTTAAGATTCACACCAATGATGAATTGTTTTGTTGTTGGGTATGAACCTTCGTCAACACCAAAATCAATCGCCTGGGTAGAGGCTGGAGCACTTGAATTAATTTCCGGATCCACACCTTTATATTTGGTGATAGTAAATAAATTAGAAGCCTGTACGTACACTCTCAGGCTTTGAATACTCGCTTTTGAGAGTACTTTAGAACTAAGCGTGTACCCTAAGATCATGTATTTGTTTCTCAGGTAAGATCCGTTTTCAACATACCAGGAAGTTGGTTGTGTTGTAGTACTAAAATAGCCATCTTTTTCTGCAATCGGCGCCTGGGCGTTTAAATTATCCGGTCTCCATGAATTGTACAAAGCAACTCTACTTTTTGCTCCGTCAAATGTAGGATACAGATCTGTCCAGTATTTCACATTGTTCCATATTTTGTTTCCCTGGCTACCGTAGAAAAATGCACTTAAATCAAATCCCTTATAGCTAAAGCCCAGGTTTAAACCGTAAGTAAAATCAGGATGCGGACTTCCAAGAAATGTTCTGTCTGCAGAGGTAATTTGACCATCTCCATTTACATCAACATATTTGAACCTGCCGAGACCTGCCTTTTCTTCGTAAACAGCTGTTGGATCGCCTGTAGCTTTCTTAGCTCCAGCATCAGCGGCATCAATTTCGGCCTGGGTATTAAAATAGCCGGCAACTTTGTACCCATAAAATTCTCCGGATGCCTGTCCAACCTGGTTAATGATGAAATTTTGGTTAAACCGTCTTTGATCATTAGAATAAAAGTAGTTTGAACCTTGGGCTACTTTGATTATTTTATTTGTGTAGGAAGTAACAGTAAGCGTTGCATCCATCCTTAAATCATGCGTTATATTGGTATGGTTAGTCATAGCGAAATCAAACCCATTGGTATGCATTTGGGCGATGTTTACATAAGGTGCCGTACCATTGCCTGCAGTACCGGGTAAAGCAGGGTCTAACAATAAATCCTTAATATTTTTCTGATAATAATCAGCCGTAATTTCCCATCTGTTGTTAAATAAGCTGGCATCAAAACCGATATTGGTATTAATGTCTTTTTCCCATTTAGCTTGTATATTAGGTATCTGCCCTGTGCGAAAGCCTTGTGCGATACTGGAATTACTTCCCGTGATATCGTAGTAAGATGCATTTTTGTCGGCGTTGAATGTGGCATATTGGTTATCTTGATGCAGGTTTATCTGGTTACCCAAAATACCGTATCCCGCACGAATCTTCAGGTCTGAAATCCAGTCAACTCCTTTCATGAAATTTTCTTGGGATAAGCGCCAGCCCAAGGTAACAGAAGGAAAATAACCAAATTTATTTTCGTCTGTAAATTTAGAAGATCCATCCCGGCGTATGGTAGCGCTAAACAAATATTTTTCATTGTACTGGTAATCTAACCTTGCAAACTGTGACCAGAGGCTCTGGAAAGACCTTAGGCTGCCTACCACGGGAGTTCCCGAACCGGTTCCAAGTGTGGTATAATTCGGATCAAAGGAAAAAAAACTTTGTATGTTTCCCTCCATTGACTGATCATATTCGTTAAAAGCTTCTGTTCCTACAAGAATTTGTGCATCGTGCTTTTTAAACACTTTGTGATACGTTAATGTATTTGTCCAAGTCCAGTTATATCCATAGTAAGAACCTTCTGTGTATTTATTAGAGGTAGTATTCTCAATGTTTTCATAAGTTGGGTATTGAAAACTATGATAAGTGCCTGTATAGCTTTCACCACCAAATCCACTATGAAGCGTTAGTCCAGAAAGAATGTCGACATCTGCAAATACATTACCAAACAACCTGTTTCCAAGGCCCTTATTATCTTTTGTACGCATTGCAGTTGCATACGGATTTAAAGAGTTGCCCAATTTAGTACCAAAGTTGCCGGCATAATTTCCTTTTATGTCATAAATAGGGATAATGGGCGCTATACGAAATGCATAGCCAACCAGGCTTCCTTCACTTAGTGCGGTTATCCTGGGGTTATCGTTTATAGTGTAGCTTAAATTTTCTCCCACCCGGATATGTTTGCCGATAGCAAATTGTGTATTCGAGCGTAGCGCATATTTTTTCTGATAGGTACTTATAATCGTACCCTGTTGATTGTAATAGTTTAGCGAAAACAGGTAGCTGTTCCTGTCGCTTCCGCCGCTTACAC
>JANYFI010000674.1 GCA_025362765.1 Ferruginibacter sp.
GTTTGCAATTACATTTATTTCAGCATTTATAGCTCACACCTCAAGCGGTGACCCTTTATCAGTCGCCATAATGCCATTAATATTTCTGGGTATCCTTTTAGTGTCATTTATTTATAGCAATAAATATGTAGCTATTAGAAATGTCAGTAGTTATAATTCCTCTAAAGAAATCTTTAGTTTTAAATAAAAAAGCAATGAATACAAAAGCTCAAAGAAAAATAAAAAGAACCTGGAAAGTTCAACTAAAAAAGAACAGTGAGATACATACTTCGGGTTTAATATTACCGTCCGGAAATTGGGGAGAATTTGACCCTTCCTTCCCAGCAACGTCTCTCAACGAGCTTAAGCAGAGTTGAGGACGTTGCGTGTTCCATGATTACTCTTTGCTTTTATTGAAATCTACTTCTTCTATCTCCATAAAGTTAGTAACAGGATAAATGCCTTGCACTCCAATTATCAGGAGCAGGCTGCAGTTCTCTGTCTACTTGTTTCTAATCTTTTGCACATTAAAATCTATCCAATACAATAATATAAAACAGACCTTTTATCCCACTGTCGCATGACGGTGTCCAGCGCCAAGCGGTTTGCATTCTTTAACATAAATATACCTTATCGCTTTTGTAAAAACACGTGGTAGTTTTATAAAATGTAACAGTAAAAACTGCGCAGATTAGTAATGGTGCGACACAGCGCGGAGCCCTGCGCCTGAGGAGGACGTTGCTGCGAAGTAATTGTAACCACTTATAAATAAAAGCATTGGATGTGTTGCAATGGAACAGACTTGTGAACAATGTTATATTGAATGGTAGTGTAAGTAATTGTTATTTGCTGGAAGGTTTTTTAAATAGTACGTTTACTAAATAAAAATAAACAAGCGGGCAGTACGGAGCGTATAGAAATTCAGTTGTGCATCCTGGAACTTTATACTGTTATGCTCAGTGTTTGGCGGTATCAATTTTCAATGTAGTAATTAATAAACGAATAATATATGAAATGGAATAGTACATTTCGCCAAATTCAACATTCTTTCCTTATTGTAATCCTGTTTTTTATCCTGCTAATAAACAAAACTATGGCACAACACCCGGTTGGTATTTTTGAAGATCACAGGGATATTGGCAATCCAACATTAGCAGGCAATGCAAGCTATGATGCGGCGACTCAAACCTATAACCTTACCGGCGCAGGTTCCAATATATGGTTTAATAGAGACGAATTTCATTTTTTGTATAAGAAGATAACAGGCGATTTTATTCTTACTGCCGACTTTGATTTTACCGGCGATACTGCGCACACTTCAAATCACCGGAAGATTGGCTGGATGATAAGAGAGTCGCTGGATGAAGGAGCGGCGAGTATGAATGCCGGCAAACATATTGACGGCTTAACCGTGTTGCAATGGCGGCCTTTTCGGGGAATGTTTATGCGTGATCCGGAAGATGAATTGTTCTATGCTAAAAAAGGCGGCCAAATAATACAGTTGCAGCGAACCGGTAAATTAATTACCATGAAAATGGCACATCCCGGGGAGCCACTTCAATTGGTAGGGTCGCATATCATGGAAGGCATGAAAGACGAAGTGCTGGCGGGACTCTACATTGTATCACATGATTCCAGTCAGATTGCCCAGGCAAAAATATGGAATGTGCGCATTGATAAACCTGTTTTTAATCCGTATACTTCCAATCCGAATGTGGTGGCAAAGCCCAGCCATGATGTGTTGGGAAGTCGCCTGGAAATACTGGATATTGCGGATGGTAAACGAATGGTGATTCATGAAAGTACGGGAACATTCGAGGCTCCTAACTGGATGCCCGATGGCAAAAAATTACTCTTCAATGAAGGCGGCTCACTATACACTATTTCCATAGAAGGCGGCACGCCTGAAAAGTTAAATACGGGTACCCTCAATAATTGTAACAACGATCACTTAATTTCTTTTGACGGTAAAATGCTGGCTATCAGCAGCGGCCGGAAAGGGTTGCCTGGCGGGGGTTCTACTGTATATACGCTTCCAATAACAGGCGGTGAGCCACGGTTAATTACAGCACAAACGCCGTCTTACCTGCATGGCTGGAACCCCAATGGAAATGAAGTGACCATTGTGGGGCAACGAAACGGCAGTAAAATTTATAACCTGTATAAAGTGTCTTTAAAAGATAATAAGGAAACAGCTGTTACCAACAACCAAACAGGCCATGTAGACGGGCCGGAATATTCGCCCGATGGGAAATATATTTATTACAATGCCAATGCCTCGGGTACCATGCAGGTATGGCGAATGAAACCCGATGGAACTGCAAAAGAGCAATTGACATTTGATGAATACAATAACTGGTTCCCCCATGTTTCACCAGATGGGAAGTGGATGGTATTTATATCTTTTCCTGCTGATATTGACCCCGATGGGCATCCTTCCTATAAAGAAGTTACGCTTCGTTTGATGAAATTAAATTCGCCTGGCGCACCCAAAGTAATTGCTTACCTGTTTGGTGGCCAGGGTACATTGAATGTAAATAGCTGGTCGCCGGATAGCAAACGCATTGCTTTTGTAAGCAATTCTGAAAAATCAAAATAAAAATATCTAATTGAAAGGCTGACGGCAATGTACCTAAGCCAGTTTTACTGATAATAGAACTACTGACTCAAAAGAAAATACTTATTTTATTGAATAAAAGGAACAAGTTGCCCAACTGAAAAAATGTTTTTTGTTACAGATGGCGCTTATATTACGACTGTTGCTAAAACCCTGCCATACCTTATATGGATTTTACGATCCAGGCGGATTTCCATACGGTAACACAATTTTAAAATGGCAGGTTGTAAGCTCAGTAAAAATTAATAATTTCATAGGTTAAAAACAAGAACGATTCATCCATTTAAAAAATTAAACAATGACAACAAGACGCTCTTTTATCAAATCGGGTTCCATACTTTCTGCGGGGTTGATGTTATCTCCAGCCAATTTCAATAAAAAGCAATCACTGATTGGTTTGCAGTTATATACTGTAAGAGATTTGATGGACCAAAGCCCTGCTGACACCCTGGCCAAAGTGGCGAAAGTTGGTTTTAATTCTGTGGAAGGTGCGACCTATACCGGGTCAGAAAAATTTTATGGTATGGATCCTGCAACTTTTTCAAAGATGTTAAAAGACAATGGCCTGGTTATGCCGAGTGCACATTACCGCCTGGGCGAAGAAAAGACCAATGGGGAAGATGTAAAGGGAACCATGTTGCACGATTGGGATAAAGCGGTGGATGACGCAGCAGCAGTCGGATTAAAATACATGGTTTGTGCGTATTTATCAGACGCTGAGCGGGGAGGATTGGACCATTATAAATATGTGTCTGATCAGTTAAATATTGCCGGAGAAAAATGTAAAAAAGCAGGCATGCAATTGTGTTACCACAATCATGATTTTGAATTTATAAAACAAAACAATACCTATCCGATGGATATTTTATTTGGTGCTGATAAAGACCTGGTGAAATTTGAAATGGATCTTTATTGGGTAACAAAAGCAGGCATGGATCCAGTAGCTTTATTTAACCAACATCCTGGCAGGTTTCCGTTAATGCATTTAAAAGATATGGATAAAACAGCGCAAAAGGGATTTACTGAAGTTGGCAATGGTGTGATTGATTTTAAATCAATATTGAAACATCAGAAAACGGCGGGCTTAAAATACTTTTTTGTAGAACAGGATAAATGTCCGGGGTCGCCAATTGACAGCATTACACAAAGTTATAACTACATTAAAAAGAACCTGGTTTAATTAAGCAATAGGTCGCCTGTATATAAGACAGGATAGATGTAAATGATAGCCGCTAAATAAGCAAACGATGTAGTAAGGATGTACGGCTTTACAATTTGAGATTGTGGGCAGAGGTTAATTTTACATCCTTCACGACTGTCAATAAAATATCAGCGGTTGTTATATTCTTTCAATTTAAAAAGCAGGCTGGAAAAAATAATTCATTTTTTTAGCCTGCTTTTTCTTTTTTGTTATGCATCCGATGCCCAAAAAATGCGCATTTTTAGCGGGCATGAATACGTATTGTCGTCTGTCAGCAAAATTCCTTTATAGAAGTCATACCAGCCTTCTTTTTGGTCACCTTCTCCCTCGTTTGTATGTATCATAAAATTGCCGTTGTTGTAATAGTAACCATCAATTACAACAGAATGACCAACGTTTTTTAAATTAGCAAGATGCAGAAAAACCGGGCGCCATGCATATAAAAAATAAACATTCGCCATTTTAAAGGCCGCAAACGCAAAGGAGTCGAAAAAAAGTTCAGCGCTGTTTTTAACGTCGTTTGAAAGTGCCCGAATAAAAAGGGCCGCATATTAAAGGCAGTTTACAAATCGAGCCTATTCAATAAATAACGAAAAGTAAAAACCTGCTCACCATAATTATTTTCAGTTTACATTGTGTTTGGTCAAAATCGATATGCCTTTTTTGCGGTGTATTGAAAAGAGAAGGGCATCTACTTGAGGTAATGACCTAAAAAAATAATCACAGCATTTCAAAACTTATTCAGATGAAAGCATATACAATTATGTTAGTGTTTATTTGCAGCACCGCAATATCAATTGCACAGCTTCATAAAAATGAACAGTTGTTGGAAACAAATCCGGCAAAAGCTTTTCTTAATCCGCCTGCGTTACCGGTATGCAACCAGAAATGTGGGATGCCGTATCCGGTTCAATGCGCATTATTAATAATTTTTATGAACGGGATGGAAAAACAATCATTCCGTTGAGTTTTGGCAATGCGCAAAGTTGTTTTATTATTTTTCGCAATAAAGCAGGAAAGAC
>JANYFI010000734.1 GCA_025362765.1 Ferruginibacter sp.
CTTGATTTTGAAGAAATGGAACAATATGTATTCAATATAGGGTTGGAAACAAATCCGGAAGTATTGTTTGGTGTATCCACTACAGTGAGTGTAAAAGAAAGGCTGGGCGTGGCTTTGAAAAATATACTGGTAAAGCAAAAAACAATGTCCGAGGGCTTTGAAGAAGAAAAGGAAATGGAAATCCCCTTCAGCAAAAAATATAAATCTGTATCAGAAGAATCAGTGATTGTACACCATTTAAAGAATAGCCTGCCTAATATTATTAAAACGATGAGTTGTTGTAATTTGTCAGAGTTGATTGGCGGTTAGAACCTGCAAGAATAATATATAACCCCATTGAAATTAGGCGTTGGTTCATCAACACCCAACGCAAGTTTCAATGGTTGGAATGATGTTGAAATAAGATAATGGAACCCGAAGGGTTAAATGTTAATAGTCTGGTTGAAATGAAATATTCGTTAGTCAGCAAATTTCAATGGTTGTGTTGATGTTGAGATAAAATAATGCAACCCGAAGGATTTAATATGAATAGCTCCGGTTGAAAACCCCGGGAAAAAATATTTCAATTCACAACCCTGAAAGGGTTGAATAAACAATCTCCCTACAATAGATATTTTTCATCAAATTCAATTTCGTTCTCAACTAACAACCGTTTATATTCATCAATAAATGTTTCTGTTTGGTGGTTTTTTTTTTGATTTTTGACGTAATTGATGATGATATCTTTTTCCCTGGTAGAATAAGTGAAAGCACCATATCCTTCCTGCCATTCGGAAAAAGTTGGAAATTTACCACTCTCTTTCATCCACAAATTACTTGCTATTTTGATGTCTTTGATGTAATCGCTGAGGCAAATAGCGGGATGTAAATCCGAAAAAATATGGATATGGTCCGGCATGCTGTTGATCCGGTACAATTTGCATTTATGATTGTTGATGATGCCCCAAATGTATTTGTACAATTCATTTTCATGGGTTGCCGTTAAGGAGGGTTTCCGGTTTTTAGTACTAAAAACAATTTGGTAATAAATTTGTCTGAAAGTGTTCATGATAGTAGGGTTTAAATTTATTTTAAAATGTTGCGTTCAACGAACATTTGTCTCTATTTGGCAGGTGCGAAATAATTCAACCCCGTTGGGGTAGCTGTTTTGTTTGTTTTAACATCCCCCGGTTTCACCGGTGGCTATTCAAATTAAAGCTCTTCGGACTTTTATTGCAAGACATAAGGCAAATTATTGATTAGGGAAAATTTCATCACTGCTTTTTTGTATTCGAATGCGGGGAGCTATTTTTCTATGGCTGATAATTTTTGAAAATTTCAATAATCTTACTGAAATAATTGAGGATGGACTGTACTGAACTGATTTTTGTTCAAACTCAACCGTTTTAAATTTAAGTCCTTCAGGATTTTATTGCTATACATTTGCCATTGTCTCAAAAACCATTGGTACATTTGTCAATATAAATGCGAATTCAATGTCTTAATTTACAAATGACGGGTGTCAACAAGACACAATGAAATTATTACCTTGTTAAACCGAAACTTACTGCTTATACAGATAATCATACATTCTTCTTATATATAAAAATTAAAACCAACATGAATCATTCACTTGCCATTGTGAAAAATTGTTTATTGTTTTCAATTGTATTGCTAGTTTTCTCCTGTTCAAAAAGAGAAGGTAAGCCAAAAATACTGGTGTTCAGCAAAACAGCCGGCTTTCACCACGAATCTATTGCCGATGGCAATATCGCCATTCAAAAACTGGGTGGTCTGCATAATTTTGATGTGGATACTACTACTGATGCGGACATGTTTAATGAAGACAGTTTAAAAAAATATTCAGCGGTAGTATTTTTAAGTACCACCGGGGATGTACTTAATTATTTACAGGAAGCTGCTTTTGAAAGATATATCCAAGCTGGTGGCGGTTACATGGGCATACATGCGGCTGCAGATTGCGAATACGACTGGGGCTGGTATGGCAGGCTGGCGGGCGCTTATTTTTTAGACCATCCCGGTATCCACGATACTTTTCCCAATGTACAGCCAGGTATTTTGCAGGTTGTTGATA
>JANYFI010000743.1 GCA_025362765.1 Ferruginibacter sp.
CGCCGAAGCGCTGGGAAAAAGAACCGTTAAAGCAACTGACATTTACGGCGGAGATACGCCACAGGAAGCAGCAGCAATATTCATGAATATTTTAAAAGGCGAAGGTACCTGGTCGCAAAATGCGGTAGTACTGGCCAACTCAGCTATGGCACTGCAATGCACAGGCAAATATCCTGATTATGAAACCTGTTATCAACTGGCTGTGGAAAGTTTAGAAAGTGGTAAAGCGCTGGAAATATTAAAAAAAGTATGCGTATAGTTGCTAAATAAAATAAGGACATTTTAAACAGAAACGAAACATTAAATGTAGTAATTGACAATGGAAAATACGTCGGATTTGATTATGTCAGCAGGTCTTTCCCAGGGAGAAGGTATACCAAACATTCTTGACAGAATAATAGCCTACAAAAAGGAGGAAGTTGCCCATGCCAAAACGCAGGTTTCTTTCGATGCGTTAAAAGATACGCCTTTCTATAACCGGCTAACTTTTTCGTTGAAACAATTTTTGCTGGATGAAACAAAAACCGGCATCATCGCCGAGTTTAAAAGGCAATCGCCGTCTAAAGGAATTATCAATGGCCACGCAGATGTTGTGCAGGTTACGCAGGCGTACACACAATATGGCGCCAGCTGCCTGTCAGTGTTAACAGATCAACATTTTTTCGGCGGTCATAACAATGATCTAATTCAGGCAAGGGTAAATAATATTCCTATTTTACGTAAAGAGTTTATCATCGACGAATACCAGATTGCTGAAGCCAAATCAATAGGAGCGGATGTAATTTTATTAATTGCGGCTTGTCTTACGCCGGCAAGGGTAGAAGAATTGGCGTTGTATGCCAAATCATTGCAACTGGAAGTGTTGCTTGAAATACACCATGAAGAAGAGTTGCGGCATATTTGTACCGCCACTGAAATTGTAGGAGTTAACAACCGCGACCTTAAAACCTTTACTGTTGATATTAACCGGTCAATTGAACTCAGCAAAAAAATTCCACCCGATAAAATTAAAATTGCGGAAAGCGGTATTGATCATATCGAAACAATTACTACCTTCAAAAACGCCGGCTTTAAAGGGTTTTTAATTGGGGAAAAATTTATGAAACAACCTGATCCTGCGATTGCTTTTGCCCATTTTGTTCAACAACTAAACATCGCGTCTAAAAAATGAGAGTAAAAGTCTGTGGAATTACGCAGGAAGACCAGTTGATTAAATTACCTGAAACGGGCGCAACTTTTGCCGGCCTTATTTTTTATCCCAAATCACCCAGGTACGTACTCCGGCAAATGACTACCAGCCAGATAAAAAAAGAAACCAAGGTAAATAAAGTAGGCGTTTTTGTAAACGCATCTGTTGAAGAAGTGTTGCACATGGTGGATGAATGCAGGCTGCACATGGTTCAGTTGCATGGTGATGAAACACCTCGGTATTGCGAAAAAATTGCAGATTATATTTCGGTTGTAAAAGCTTTCCGCATCAGCGATAGTGATAATATTGCCTGGCGCATAAAAGACTATATGGATGTATGCGACATGTTTATGTTTGATACCGAAGGCGCAGGCTACGGGGGCACCGGTAAAAAATTTGACTGGGATAAATTACATGGTGTGGAAGTAGGTAAACCTTATTTTTTAAGTGGCGGAATTGAGCCTGGTGATGGAGAAAAATTAAAAGCGTTTAGTAAAACGCCCGAGGCCAAAGCGTTGTTTGCAATTGATATCAACAGCCGGTTTGAAGTGGTATCCGGGGTAAAAGACATGGTAAAAATTAAAACATTTATACAAAAATTATAAACCGAAAAAATAAACGATGAACATTAAGGTATGTGGTATTACGCAGCTAAAGCAATTGCAACAATTGGACGGACTGAATATTGATTTTGCCGGCTTGATATTTTATAAGGAATCGCCCCGCTACGTGGTAGGAAAAATTTCAAAGGAAGAGTTGGAAAAAACAGATTTTGATGTAAAAAAAGTGGGCGTATTTGTAAATGCTGAATACGACGAAATCATCCAGATGGTGGAAGCGTATGGGTTGGATGTAGTACAGTTGCATGGCGATGAATCGCCAGAACTGTGCGAACAACTATCCGATGATGTAGAAGTGATAAAGGCATTTAGCATTGGTGCTGAAACTGGCTCCATCGATGACCTGGTGGCGGAATATGATGCGGTATGCGATTATTATTTATTTGACACCAAAGGTAAAAACGGAGAAGTGGGCGGTACGGGTAAACAGTTCGACTGGAAGCTGTTGAAGAAAAGTAAAATAGAAAAGCCTTTCTTTTTAAGCGGCGGCATTGGCCTGGAAGATGCGGTTAAAATAAAAGCATTTAAACATCCGGATTTTATCGGCATTGATATAAACAGCAGGTTCGAAAAAGAACCCGGCGTAAAAGACATGGCGTTGGTGTTACAATTAAAACAGGCGTTAAAATAATTTTTGTCCGGGCTAAGAATCCATGTGGTAAATAGTTGCGTCGCCCTCTTGTACGGCAAACCTTTGTTGAACTATTATTGAAGCGAAGATGGATTATTTTAACTGAATAGAAATGATTGTTGTACTTTTTTGAAAATTTTGTTGTGAGAAAAACACTTTTAAATTGCCTGGGTATTCGGCTAACCGTTATAGGTTGAACTGTTCATGGGATATAAATGCCGTTGACATTTTATGAATCTCCCAGACATTGATAGATTGCCATGACTTTTATGAATCGCCTGGCATATTGTGAAGAATCTGGCAAATTATGAATTGCCCTGGCATTTATGCCAGGGAGACAAATAAAAATTTCTCCCGATGGGCTTTAGCTCTTAACAACAAAGAAACAATTAACAAATATGGTAACTATACAAACAGCGAAGGAAGAGGATATTCCAACACTGTTGGAAATATACAACGACATCATCATTCATACAACGGCGGTATGGCATGAAGAGCCTCATACGCTGGCCATGAGGCAGGAATGGTTTGCCATGAAAAAGGAGCAGGGCTTTCCTATTTTTACCGCAGTAGAAAATGGAAAAGTGATAGGATTTAGTACTATCGGGCCTTTCAGACCTTGGTTTGGTTACAGGTTTACGGTGGAAAATTCAGTATATGTGGCGAGTGACAGCCGGGGTAAAAGCGTAGCTAAATTATTAATGCAACCATTAATTGATGCTGCCAAAGAACTAAACCTGCATGCGATTGTTGCAGGGATAGAAGCAACCAACGAAGCAAGCATTGCCTTACACGAAAAGTTTGGATTTGTGGAGGTAGCCCATTTTAAAGAAGTGGGATTTAAGTTTAACAGGTGGATGGATTTGAAGTTTTTGGAGTTGATTATTACAACGGGTTAAGGTTTGGAACTAAAAGTCAGAAAGTACTGGCCGCAATAAAAAAGAAAAAAGTCGAAATTGTTTTATGATTTTCAATTGTCAAACCTTTGCTAATTGAAGAGGATGCACAGAGCAAAAAAAGTACAAGTGAGTGACACAACGATGTTTTTTTGAAAAACAATTGTCTGTCAAAAAAAATCATTCCGCGTACTAGTGAACTTAAAACAAAATACGAATACAAAATACTGAACCGTTCTAAGTTATTTTGAGGACAAAGGATAAAATTATAAACGATGACAACAACACAACAAAATAATTTCGCCGTAGATGGACACGGCTACTATGGTGATTTCGGTGGTGCTTTTATTCCCGAAATGTTGTATCCCAATGTAAAGCAATTGCAGGATCAATACCTGAAGATTACGCAGGAGCCGGCATTTCAGCAGGAACTGCAACAATTGTTAAGGGATTATGTGGGTCGGCCAACGCCTTTGTTTTTAGCCGAAAGGCTCAGTGTCAAACATGGCGTGCCTGTTTATTTAAAGCGGGAAGATCTTTGCCATACCGGTGCCCATAAAATAAACAATACAGTCGGCCAGATTTTGCTGGCGCAGCGGCTGGGCAAAAAAAGAATCATTGCAGAAACAGGAGCGGGGCAGCATGGTGTTGCAACGGCAACCGTGTGTGCATTAAAAGGCCTGGAATGCATCGTGTATATGGGTGAAAAGGATATTGAGCGGCAAGCCCCCAACGTTGCAAGGATGCAAATGCTGGGCGCAACGGTGGTGCCTGCCGTAAGCGGCAGCAAAACGCTGAAAGACGCCACCAACGAAGCGATCCGGGACTGGATTAATAACCCGGTAGATACGCATTATATTATTGGAAGTGTGGTAGGGCCGCATCCTTACCCGGATATGGTAGCACGTTTTCAAAGTATTATCAGCGAAGAAATAAAAAAACAGTTGCTCGAAAAAACGGGCAGTGAATTGCCAAGCCATGTGATCGCTTGCGTGGGCGGCGGCAGCAATGCAGCTGGCGCATTTTATCATTTCCTGGATGATCTGTCGGTACAGTTGGTGGCAGTGGAAGCAGCAGGTTGTGGCATTGACAGTGGCATGAGCGCCGCCACTACACAATTGGGTAAGCCTGGAATTTTACATGGCAGCAAAAGCCTGCTGATGCAGACGGACGATGGTCAGGTAGTTGAACCACACAGCATTTCAGCAGGACTGGACTATCCCGGTATAGGTCCGTTGCATGCGCATTTATTTAAAACGGGTAGGGCTACATTTATGAGCGCAACAGATGAACAGGCAATAAAAGCTGCCTTTGAAGTAACACGTACAGAAGGAATTATTCCGGCGCTGGAAACGGCACACGCATTTCATATATTGAACGAACTGCAGTTTAGAAAAGACGATGTAGTAGTAATCTGTTTAAGCGGAAGAGGGGATAAGGATTTGTCGACTTACATGAAATATCTATAATGGATAACAGGGAAAACAACGTAACCATCATTCCTTTTAAAAATGATTTTGCGGACGACTTTGCAGCACTAAATAAGGCCTGGCTCAAAAAATATTTTGAAGTAGAACCGATGGATGAAAAAATGCTGGGTAACCCAAAATTGCATTACATTGATGAAGGCGGGTTTATTTATTTTGCCACATTCAATAATAACATTGCCGGTACCATTGCCTTATTAAAAGTATCGGATAAAATTTTTGAGCTGTCGAAAATGGCAGTAGATGAAAAGTACCAGGGAAAAGGTATTGGCAGTAAAATGATTGACCATTGTTTGCAGGAAGCTAAAAAAATGAATCTTGAAAAAGTGATTTTGTATTCCAATACCGGTTTGCTGCCAGCTATTCATCTGTATGAAAAATTTGGATTTAAACCCGTGGCCGATTTTACCTCAGAATATAAACGGGCCGATATTAAAATGGAATTAGCATTAAAATAGTATTATGAACAGGATTGATCAGTTATTTGCGACCAAAAATAAAAATGTGCTGAATGTGTATTGCACTGCAGGGTATCCCAATTTAAACAGCACGGTAGAAGTGTTATCGGCGCTGCAGCAACATGGAGCGGACCTTGCAGAGATAGGCATGCCCTACAGCGACCCGCTGGCAGATGGGCCGGTGATACAGGAAAGTAACATGATTGCGCTGGAAAACGGCATGAGTATTTCCATACTGTTTGAACAATTACAAAAAGTAAGAGAAACCATCGACCTGCCCATTATTTTGATGGGCTACATGAACCCGATCCTACAGTACGGACTCGAAAAATTTTGTGCTGCGGCAGAGGAGGCTGGAGTTGATGGGATTATACTACCAGACTTGCCGATGTACGAATTTGAAACCACCTACCAGCAATTGTTCAATAAGCATAACCTGCGGTTTATATTTTTAGACCTTTTTCTTCAACATCTATTTCTTGCCTTGACCCCTATCCTAAAGAGGGTAAATAACAAGTAGCACAAAAATCTTATCCTCCTTTTATTCTTCCTCTGCGCCCACCAACGTGCTCACATAGAGGGCGAGGCGCGCTTCCAGAAGACATGGCAGCTCGCGCAAGTGCGCAGCCGCCAGCAACAGTGAGCGATCCACATATATAAGGGGTTCTATCTACATCTGGAGCTTCTTTATGCTTCCTTGCGAGGGAAATACTCGTCGCTGTACCGTGCGCCGGC
>JANYFI010000769.1 GCA_025362765.1 Ferruginibacter sp.
TATATTGATAGATGCAAATCTATCAATAAATAAATAGCTATAGAAATTAAAAAAAACAAAATTGGCAAAACCAACTATCTGACCACCAGATTTGTTATAAGCGGTAGCATTATTGCGGGTATGGAAACATAATAGCATCCTGCAACTTTTCAATCATACATTTACAATAGCGCACCAAGCGAATTTATTTACTTAAAATCATCAAAACGTTATACAATGGAATTTAATAAATTAACACCAGAAGAAGAATATATTATCGTTCGCAAAGGCACAGAACGGCCGTTTACCGGCGAGTACAATAACAATAAATCTACCGGCACTTATGTTTGCCGCAGGTGCAACAGTCCCTTGTACAACTCAACTGATAAATTTGATTCCCGTTGTGGCTGGCCAAGTTTTGATGATGAAATACCAGGTGCTATAAAGCATGTACCCGACGCCGATGGAAGCAGAACTGAAATTGTTTGTGCCCACTGTGATGCCCATCTGGGGCATGTATTTAAAGGAGAAAGATTAACGTCGAAAAACACCAGGCACTGTGTAAATTCAATTTCTTTAAAATTTATACCAGCGGCTGAACAATAAGCCTTCTTATATAATCGAAGTAAAGGCATTGTGAAATTTTTTCTACAGAATGACGTCAACCACTTTATTTTATCCGAAAATACCTGGTCAGCATTTCGATAAATTTATACAGGTGAATAATCTAATTTTAAGATAAATATATTGTTATGAAAAAAACCTTTCTGCTACTTGTTAGCATATCCGTACTTCAAACCGTGTCAATAGCTCAGCAAATTATTGAAAAGGATAGCGAGATTGAACAAATGGTAAAAGAGGTTTCACCTGATTCGCTGAAAAATTACATTCATGCACTTGTGGCTATTGGTACCCGCAACACATTAAGCACTCAAACTAATCCGCAGCGGGGCATTGGTGCAGCGAGAAAATGGGTGCTCAATAAATTCAATGAATTTGGCAAACAATCACAGGGGCGGTTATCCGCCTTTATAGATACCACCACCCTGCAACCCGACGGGAAAAGAGTAGATAGCATTTTATTGCTGGGTAATGTAGTCGCCACGCTAAAGGGATCTGATCCTTCAGACAAAAGAATATTTGTGATCAGCGGTCACCTGGATAATATGCGCAGCAACGTCATGGACAGGGCGGGCGATGCACCTGGTGCAAATGATGATGGCAGCGGATGCGCCGCAGTGTTAGAGTGCGCCAGGATTATGAGTAAACATTCTTTTTCAGCTACCATTATTTTTGTAACTGTAAGTGGGGAGGAACAGGGATTACTGGGTGCTTATTTTATGGCCCAAAAATTTAAAACTCAAAATATCGCTGTTGAAGCTGTCCTTAATAATGATATCATGGGCAGTAATAACAGCAGCGAAACCAACATTATCAATAATACACAGGTAAGGGTTTTTAGCGAAGGGCTTCCATTTTACGAGTTGGACAAAAATGCCAAAACCATCCGTCAGCTTGGGTTGGAAAATGACGGAATCTCCCGACAACTGGCCCGGTATGTAAAAGAAACCGGAGAACGGTATGTTGATAATTTGCAGGTAGTGATGGTTTATCGAAATGACAGGTTTCTACGTGGCGGCGATCATACACCTTATGTAGAAAATGGTTTTGCAGCAGTAAGAATTACGGAAATGAATGAAAATTTTTATCGCCAGCACCAGGATGTACGGATGGAAAATGATATTCAATATGGTGATGAACCCTACTATATTGACTTTGAATACCTGCGCAAAAATACAGCCCTTAATCTGTGCAACCTCGCCAATCTTTCTAAAGCTCCCCCAATGCCAGACAGCGTAAAAATAGACGTGAAAAAATTGGGAAATTTTACCAGTCTGAGTTGGAAGGCACCCAAATCAGGTAAAGTAAAAGGCTATTACATTTTGCTGCGTGAAACAACGAGTGCCTTTTGGCAGAAGAAGTTTTTTTCGTCACAATTAAAGATAACCATGCCTTATTCAAAAGACAATTACTTTTTTGCCGTTCAAAGTATAGGCGAGTCAGGAAATGAAAGTTTACCCGTTGTGCCAGGTATAAGTCGTTAATTTACCTGCAACAGCGATACTTATATTTATCTGAATGAGACTTTTAACGAATGTAGTATTACCTTGTAAAGTGCAGGTATTAATAGTTTAACAACCGGTATTACAGTGAACACAGCCATTTACGTTGTTAAAACTTCCAGATACTAAAACAATAATTTATGCTACAAGAAAGATATTATTTTTATGAAACAACAAAAGAAAACAGCACCTTATTCTATAATAGAAAAAAATTTACAGACTTTTCAACTATTTAAAGGAGTATTAAGAGAGAAAAAAACGAAGCCGGATATTCATCCGGCTTTTCTATTGTCGAAATACTCAATATTAATGAATTTTCAAGCCAACTATCGCTGTACAATTCTGCAAATAATTTAGCATTTGCAAATCTAATTTTATGATGAACTTTGATAAAAAATCAAAATGAAATATCTGGGCGTCTTTTGCTTATTTCTTATGTTGTATACAATAACCTATTCACAAACGGATTCAATATTGCCGGAAAAATACGAAGTAGTTGCGTCATTTGGGAGCATGTGCTGCGGGCCGGTGGCAGACACTTTTTTAAAAACCTATATTAAGCAGTTTGCGCTTAAAAATAAAGTTTCTGTGAGGGTATGGCAGAAAGCAGGTTGCGGCAGAGAAGGCGAGTTTAAAATTGTGTTTTCGCTGGTCAACTTACCTGGCGCTGCAAAAAAGAAATTATTGAAAGGATTAAAAAAATTAGTGCGGGATCAAAATGACAAAAATAAAAAACTACACTCAAATAGTGGCCTGGTAAGTCTTGTTTATGATATGCCAACTGGTGAACTAACCAATTGCCGCGGCCAGCTTACGATATGGAAATAGGCTTTATTTTTTCTATTGTAACGCAAATTGATAATCGTTCCAAAATTGATCCAGCAATATCATACGCTCTTTAAAGAATGTAATAATTGCAGGCCAGTCATCTTGTTTTAACAGATAAACATTTTCAATAGATGCAGCTATCCTTGAACTATTATTTTTTTGGGAGCCTACATATTCTTTTTCCCAAAGCCAATCGTTACCGCATATTTGCTGAAACTGCTTTTTGAAAGTCAATAGTTGATCAAATTGAGCTTGCCTTATCGTTGTTTCAGGATTCGATAATTCAAGCGCAGCAGTTGCTTTTCCATCGCTCCACTGCATCACCAGTTTTATAAATTTTACACCTGTCTTGTAATTGATCCAATTTATCTTTTCGCCAGATGATGAAGGTACAGGATGCATATATTGTCCAAAACTTGTCCAGAAATGTTGCCGCGTATTCGCTGCCAGTTGTTTGGTTTCCATTCAACAATAAGTATTATTTCATATTAGTATTCAAGTAAAATTCATGTACATTTTTTGTAATATAGTATCCTAAAAGGCTTATTTATATAATACATATGCCTCGCTTATTACAATTCAAGACAAGACGTTAACAAAAAATTTTGTAAGAAAGAACTTCTTTAAAACTCAGGGCCTTATTAAAATAATCTTTTAGGGCACTTGTTTTACGGTATCATTTTGCAAATTTAAAGAATCTACATATGAAATTACTACAACCACTTGCCTGCAGCCTGTTTTGTAGATTTTTGAAGTAACTACTCTAAACAGACTGAACAAATATTGTTTTTTTATTTCACCAGTTAATTTTCGGAAACTGCTGAAATGTAACTACTCAACCCCCAATTTAGCGATAAGGCATAAAGCTTCCAATACCTTTTGTCCGGATTTGATAGC
>JANYFI010000780.1 GCA_025362765.1 Ferruginibacter sp.
CTTTGATTTAATGTATGATATCAATGTAAGGGGGACATTTATGGTGAGCCGTGCCTGTATTCCTTTTTTAAAGAAAAGTACCAATGCGCATATTTTAAACCTTTCGCCCCCAATCAATATGGATATGAAATGGTTTGCCAATCACTTGGCGTACACCATCAGCAAGTATGATATGAGTATGATTGCGTTGGGCCTTGCCGCAGAATTAAAAAAGTTCAATATTGCAGCCAACACTTTATGGCCACGTACCACTATCGCTACCGCTGCGGTAAATAATTTGCTGGGTGGCGAAATGCTGATGAACATGAGTCGCACAACGGAGATCATTGCAGACGCCGCCTGGTATATTTTATCAAAGCCAGCATCAGAATGTACCGGTAATACCTTTATTGACGAAGCCGTATTGGCTGATGAAGGCATTACTGATTTGGAAAAATATTCGGTGGTGCCTGGGGCGAAATTGTATAATGATCTTTTTTTGTAAAAATAAGGTTAAGCATCCGCAGTTTTTAAAATTGCGGATGTCTTAGCTGGACGGTACACCCGAAAACTTACTGGCATCTATTCAAAAAGAATTAAATTTAGTTATGGAAAATATATTGAACGAGCCAGCATTAAAGTATAATAATATCTCCGAAGAAGAATACCTGGAGCAGGAAAAGGCTGCAAATGAAAAGAATGAATACTACCAGGGTGAAATATTTGCCATGAGCGGTGCATCAAAAGAACACAATGAAATATTCTCCAATTTATTTGGCGAAATCGCCCAACAGCTAAAAGGAAAGGGGTGTAAACCTTAAGGCAGTGATTTAAGGGTGCATATTCCCAAAAATACTTTGTATACTTATCCTGACATTACCATCGTTTGTGGCCCGCCGGAATTTTCGGATGATAAAATCGATACGGTTATCAATCCTTCCGTGATTGTCGAAATACTTTCCAAGTCAACCCGCAATTATGACAAGGGTGAAAAATTTACTTTGTACAGGGATATTGATTCACTGAAAGAATACATTTTGATTGACACAGAAAAAATTCATGTAGAGAAGCATATCCGCCACGCAGACAACAGCTGGCAATTGACAGACTACAGATCTGTTGAAGGATATTTTACGATAGATACTGTACAAATCAGTATACTTTTAAAAGATGTTTACGATGGAGTGCGTTTTGAATAAAATGCAGTAATATATTGAAAGTAGAGCAGTTAAATGTTTTGCTTGTCAACGGCTATCAGCTTCTCTTCTCTGTTAAAGAAATCCCAATCATTTTTTTATTTTGATAAGTGGTAACATTTGGGTGAAGGTGTACGTTTAATTTCGTAATTGCTTTATTGCCGGTTAGAATAAAGTCACTCAATCAAAAAAAGTTTTACCATGACAATTAGAAGTGCCGCAGTGCTATGTGCATTGCTGGGAGGGAATTTTATTGCCAATGCTCAAACAACTATAAAAAAAATAACAGCCGTAAAATCCACGGAAGGTTTTAAAATTGATGGCATTCTGAATGAACCAGCATGGAAAACCGCACCTTTGGCCGGCAAATTTATTGAGTTGAGACCTAACACTTTCAGAAAGGAGGACTCCTCCAACAGAACAGAAATTTATATACTCTACAATAACCAGGGAATTTATTTTGGCGGCTATTGTTACGAAAAAAATAAAGACAGCATTGCAACAGAATTAGTTGGACGCGATAATTTTGGCAACAACGATTTTATAGGTGTGGTGCTGGATACTTATCTTGACAAAATAAATGGTTTTGAATATTTTGTTACGCCGCTGGGCGAACAGATGGATGCCAAAGCAATACCGCCGGATAACAATGGCAACTCAGAAGATTTTACCTGGAACAGTGTTTGGCAAAGCGCTTCAAAATTGCAACCCGACGGATGGAGTTTTGAAATGTTTTTGCCCTACTCTGCTTTGCGGTTTAGCAAAAAAGACGTACAGTCATGGGGTCTAAATATTGTGAGAAGAAGAAATAAAAGCGGGCAGCAATTATTCTGGAATCCGATTGATCCAAAGGTAAACGGGTTTCTTACCCAGGAAGGAATTTTAACCATTCCTGACAGAATTTCGCCGCCAGTGCGGTTGTCTTTTTCGCCCTATTTTTCCAGCTATGTAAACAATTATCCTTACAATATAGCGGGTGTAAAAAACACCAGCTATGCCTTTAATGGTGGTATGGATATTAAGTATGGCATTAACGAAAGCTTTACGCTGGATGCTACGCTGGTGCCTGATTTTGGGCAAACGCAGAGTGATAACCAGGTTTTAAACCTAAGCCCTTTTGAAGTAAAATACAATGAGAACAGAACTTTTTTTACGGAAGGAACCGAGCTGTTTAACAAGGGCAATTTGTTTTACAGCAGGCGCATTGGAGCAACACCCATCCATTATGGAGACGTTGCCGGTATGTTGGACAGTACGCAGCACATTGATAAAAATCCTACGGAAACAAAACTGTTAAATGCTATAAAAATTTCAGGCCGTAATAAGAATAAACTGGGCATTGGTTTTTTTAATGCCATCACTCAACCCATGTATGCAACAGTGGAAAATAGTAAAGGGGAAAAGCAACAATTTTTAACCAATCCATTAA
>JANYFI010000417.1 GCA_025362765.1 Ferruginibacter sp.
GCAAACCTTACCGACCTACCGTTGGAATCAATCGTAAAGTTGAAAAGAGAAAGCCCTCCCAGATCGTAGAAAAATATTGATGGATCGTCAAAATGCTGAATTGACAAGCTGTCCACCTTGAAGGTGGTTACAGTTTGAAAATTATTATTTTTTCGAGTTAGGCGACAGGAAATAAAAATGATAAAAAAGAAAGCGTATTTCAAGTAATGCATGCTATAATATTGAAAACAGTTATAGTAGATAAAAAGGAGGCTTTCCCAATGCCAAGAGCTAAACATTCACGCATTTCCCGCAATGTTGATTTCATGGTAAGACATGTGGAAAACCTCCAAATTTGCTTTTTAACAACCCGCTGAATACACACAGCTACCATTGCGACATGTAGCTGTAGCGTTAACTTGTTGCCCATTGCAAGTCAACGTTTGGGGTAAACATTCACCTGGCTCATTACAACCCCTCCCGCTACCCGCCATAATATTCTTCATTTCTGTTCTGCTCAACTTTCCTTGCATGTTAGCAAGGCCCATTTTTTTTGTATGCATTTTTTTTGTTTTATGCAATTTTTTGTGCCGTAGCTTTCAGCATAAAAGACCAAAAGATTTTCATTAAAAACAAATGCTAGTCAAAAATTTCACTTAGCTTTTTATCTAAAACAAGATTATCCTCCGTTCCTTTATATTTTCCTATAATCATCCCGTTTTTATCAATTAAAATCATTGTGGGTATTTCGCTAACACCAAACTTTTCACTGATATCTCTATCATTTCTTTCTCCTTTTAATTTGGCTTCCTTATTTAATCCCCTTAATACATGGCTCCATATTCCAATGCCATCTTTTTCAATAGCCTTTTTCCAAGCCATGGTATCACTATCATTATCAGCTACCCCAATAATTGCCAGCCCCTTTTCTTTATATTTATTGTAGATAGAAATTAAGTGAGGGTTATTGTTTCTACAAGGAACGCACCAGCTTGCCCAAAAATCAAGCAATACATACCTACCCTTGAATAATCTTGACATCAGTGGGTTTCCGTTTACATCTTTAGCAAAAAATAATTTAGCCAGGCTGCCAGTAGAGCCGATCTTTTGCTGTGAAATTATTTCAAAAATTCTTTTGCCAATTATATTTTGCTGTAGCTTATAGCCCAATCTGCTGTAATAAAAAGCCAGTGAATCAATGGATAAATTTCTGATATTACGTTGCAGCAAATAGGCAGTAACAATTGATGTTGGGTGCTGCAAAAAGAATGCATAATCGAGTTGCTTTAAAGAGTCCCGAAGCGGCATCAACAAATTATTTAACGAATCTTTATTTCCTTTAAAGTTTTCACCTGCAAATTCATCAAGCGTTGTTTTATATCTTTCTATTATCTTATTGCCGGTATTTCGCAAATTTTCAAAATCAATTTCAGTTAATGAGCCAATTGCACTGCTATTTTTGAAATCATTTAACTTTAATGTTATAACCATTCTTGATGGCTCTAAAAAAAACTCTGTTGAATTTGGACCAAGTGTTCCTCCTCTATATAGCTTAATAAAGGAAACCATTGGATCCGTTAAAGATCCTTCGAAGTTAAATTTTCCTTTTAAAACACTACTGCTATCATTTACTACCTTATCACTATTATTGTCAAAATAGCCAAAAAAAATTTTACCCGAATCCATTCCTTCAATTGTCCCAATTAGTTTAAATCTATTGTTTAGTTGCTGAGCGGATAACGATACAGGGATAAAAAAAAGGGATAAAAGAAGACCTATAAAAAGCGGGAATAAATTGCATGCTTTAGTATTTGTAATCATTTTGTAATAATTTATAAACCCGTTATGCGTTTGAAAATATCCATGAAATTTTAAGTATAACATTTCTACAGTTTCAATCGCACAACCGGTAATGCATCATTTTTTAATTAACTGAAGCTATCCTAAATGGGTAACTTGGTTTTCTTTGAGACTAATCACATTATGACATGCAGATAGTGCCACTGTTGGTTGCATTCTGTTCACATTTGTAGGGTGAGCAACAACCAAGTGAGGGACTATATCCGCAGTCATAACTATATTCACCTAGACAGGTTTGACCATCCCGCCATAATTTTTTTCATTTCTGTTCTGCTCAACTTTCCTTGCATGTTAGCA
>JANYFI010000042.1 GCA_025362765.1 Ferruginibacter sp.
CTTTGATGCCGATGTCTGCTTTAACAATTCCCCAGTAATCAATAATCATTACACTGGTAATTACAAAATCCAGTACCCCTTCACTGCGCAATGCCGTAGCTGATTGTGCCATGCCATCCCGGATGGTTTTACCGCCTCCAAATTTTGCTTCATCGCCATATACGGTATAATCTTTTTCTACCTGTATAAACAATTCAGTATCCCCCAGGCGAATTTTATCCCCCGTGGTGGGGCCATACATGTTGGCATATTTTCTTCTGCTGATGTGTAAACTCATGCGGTATTATTTTTAAAATGAAGTGCCTGCGCTTTTTCCATTGCACGATCTTTTGCGGTTAATGTTGTTGTGTCACCATCTACCAAATTATTAAATCCCACTATTTTTTTATTGCCGCCAAATGCTACCAGCTCTACTTCTTTTTCTTCACCAGGTTCAAACCGAACGGCAGTGCCTGCAGCGATATTCAATCGCATACCAACTGCTTTTTGCCGGTTAAATTCCATTTGCTTATTTACTTCAAAAAAATGAAAGTGCGAGCCAACCTGCACGGGGCGGTCACCCGTGTTCACTACTGTTATAGCCGCCGTATTTCTACCGGCATTGCATTCAATATCTCCTGCTGCTAAAATGTATTCTCCTGGTATCATAAAAGAAGTGGGTTTTATTTTCTGAAAAAAATGAAGTAAAAAAATGAATAGAGATGAAAAGCCGTGTAAAGCAATAACGGAAACGTTTCTACATTCTTATAGGATCGTGTACCGTCACCAGTTTCGTGCCATCCGGAAAGGTGGCTTCTATCTGTATTTCATGGATCATTTCAGGGATGCCTTCCATCACATCATTGGAGGTTAAAATGGTACAGCCATATTGCATTAATTCTGCAACAGTTTTGCCATCACGGGCGGCTTCCTGTAAATGGCTGCTGATAAGAGCAATAGCTTCGGGATAGTTTAATTTTAATCCGCGTGCTTTTCTTTTTTCTGCCAGTTCCCCGGCTAAAAACAGCAACAGCTTTTCAGTTTCTCTTGGTGATAAATGCATGGCTAAAAGTATTAAATGATTTATTGAGGCGGCATGCAATCGAAGTAATCATTTTGGCAGCTGTTAAGATAAGAAAAAACAAAATACAACGGTGCCAATTTTTTTATTGTGACTGCAATAAAGTTTTCGTTTGAACGATTTATACCTTGAAACCTCGCAATCAACAGATTGTTAACAAGAAAAACCACTGACTATTGAAACCTTTTATTCATATGTCCTTTTTAGAAGGACGTGTATCCGGCACCGATTTATATACAGCAAATTTTTATCGCAAATACGCCTTCCATTAAATGGAAATTTCCAGCCATCAAACTGATTTTGATCCAGTATAGTTGCTAACTCTCCAGGCTAAAAATTAATCATCAATGATATAGTAAAATCATAGAGCCATTAATTGCTGTCAATACTATATAGTTTCAACTTTTTTATATTCTTAACGTGAAGGTTTAATATCTACAGTTTACCTTTTTATTGTTAGGCACGACAGAAGATCAAAGGCCCTGTTATTGGACAGGGTCTTCTTCTTTTTATCATTATTTATAACTGGATAACGGCAGCCACAAGCTGGCAAAGAAAACCTGCCAGCAAGCCCGTGTAAATTTCTTTTTGAGTATGATCACTTACGATTAGCCGGGCAGTACAAACCAACCCCGCAATTAAAAATGCGGCGCTTAATGGCCAGGTCATTAGCATGGTATTTTGCTGCATGATTACGTATCCAATGCCAATGAGCCCGCCCATACCAATGGCATGCATACTGATTTTGAAATAAATATTGGCAATCAACGCAGCTGCGGATGAAATAAAAACGCCAAACATAAATGCTACCAGTATCCTTGGAATTTCCGGCTGCTCCCTTAAAGAATATTGCGCCCAAAAGAAAAATATCATGGACGTGATATACAACAAAATACGATCTTGTTGGCTATAGAAAAGAATCGTATCAATAAACCCCAGTGCTTTTAGCAACAACACCGTAATTAACGGATAAATGACGGCATTTACAGTTACCATTAGCAGCACCCTTGATTTATAAGAGCCACTAAAGCCTGCAAAGTAAGATGGGTGAACAAATGCCAGGAACCAACACACGTACATTGGTAAAAACAACGGATGAAAAATGATGGAAATAACATGCGCCATCAACCGGATAACATCAGGCTGGCTGGATTTAAAACCAGGTCGGGTTTTGGCACTAAAAGACAAGTCGGTATTCAATAGTTGATATTTTATAATGCTTCAATCAGGACTGTTACAATTCTTTTCTCAATCTTGCCACAGGAACATTTAATTGTTCCCTGTATTTGGCCACTGTTCTTCTTGCTATATTGTATCCTTTTTCCTGCAGCAATTCCGTTAAACGTTCATCGCTTAAAGGGCGCTTTTTGCTTTCGCCTTCTATAAGGTCGCTCAATATTTTTTTCACTTCCCTGGTGCTCACTTCTTCGCCGCTGTCTGTTTGTAAACTCTCACTAAAGAAAAACTTTAGCCGGTAAGTACCAAATTCAGTTTGTACAAATTTACTGTTGGCAACGCGGCTGATGGTACTGATATCAAGGTTTGTTTTTTCGGCAATGTCTTTCAAAATCATTGGCCTTAGTTCCGTCTCATCGCCGGTGACGAAAAAATCAAACTGGTAATTCATAATGGCATCCATGGAACTCAGCAGGGTATGCTGGCGTTGTTTGATGGCATCAATAAACCATTTAGCAGCATCAATTTTTTGTTTGATGAACAATACGGCCTCTTTTTGTCTTTTATCTTTTTTAGCTCCTTTATCATAATCTTTCAGCATATCCCGGTATCCTTCGCTAATACGCAGATCCGGAGCGTTGCGACTGTTAAGTGTAAGCTCCAGTTTGCCGGCATTATTAACAATAAAAAAATCAGGAATTACATAACCTTCGCCCTTGCTGCTTTCGCCAATATTGCCACCAGGTTTGGGGTTTAGTTTTATGATGGAATTAATGATTTCCCTTAACTGGTCATCAGTAATATTTAAACCCCGTTGTATTTTTTCGTAGTGTTTTTTGGTAAACTCTTCAAAGTATTTGTCTAACACTTTAATGGCCATTTCCACGTGCTTACCCTGGTGAACATTTCTTTCCAGTTGTATCAGCAGGCATTCCTGCAGGTTGCGGGCGCAAACGCCCGGCGGATCAAACTGCTGAATCAGCAACACCAGTTGTCCGATTTCTTCTTCATCCGTCATTATATTTTGCCTGAAGGCGAGGTCGTCCACTATGGCGCCTATATCCCGGCGTAAATATCCATCGTCATCCAGGTTGCCGATGATTTGTTCAGCTACCGCCTGCTTGTGTTCATTCAAACTAAGCTGACCCAACTGTTCGAGCATTAATTCGTTAAAACCCGTTTCAACTTTGTGTGGTATTACTTTGCTATCATCCTGTTCGGGATAATTTTCATCCCTCATTTTGTAATCGGCAATATCATCGTCTCCATCCTGTACATAATCGCTGATGTCTATGTTTTCATATTCATCCTGGCTGCCATCCGGTTCAAATTCATCCGCCGGAGACTCAAATTCTTCTGTGCTGTCGTTTTCAAATTCCTCCGCTTCCTCTTCTTCTCCTGTTTCGAGGGCCGGATTTTCTTCCAGTTCTTCCTTTATACGCTCTTCCAGCAAGGCAGTGGGCACCTGCAATAGTTTCATTAATTGAATTTGCTGGGGAGATAATTTTTGTAATTGCCGCTGGTATAATCCCTGACTTAATGCCATATTTTTAATTCCGATGCTTAAACGATTAATAAATTTTAGCTGCATTTTCCGGCCATTTTATTCCAATCCGAGACCCTAATGAAGCAAGCTGCACTACAGTTAATATTGGTATAAAATAGTTAAATAAAAGGTATAATTGGGCAAAAAATAAATCCTTAAGACTTATAAAAACGTAAATTTACAAACATTGAAACTTGAAAAGTGAATAAAAAAGCTAAAATTTTATTTTTCTGCATGATTTTTGTTACAGCCGATATTTATTCGCAGGTATTGCAGACCCCAACAGCTCGCTTTTCACTCATAAAAATAGCTCCTGATTCAATGCCATACCCACTTTCGGCTGTTGCTACTTCTCCTAAAATTTTCACGCCCCCGGTTTTTTTATCACCAAGTTATTATGCGGCACATTTAGGTTTTTTTTGCAAACAGGAAATTAAATTGGAAAAAACTGCTAAAATTCCGTTTAAATTCAGGTTGGGAAGCGTAGAAGATTGCGACCGTATGGAAGGGAAGAGAAAAATGCCATAAAAGCAAAGGCATCTGCATAGCAGATGCCTGGTTAAAATAAAGCGTTGATTGATCAGGCATTTACCTGTTGCTCTTTTAAAATTTGATTGATGACCACTTTCATTTGTTCTCCTTTTGCTTTCACCTGTTCTTCCGTCCAGGTTAAGCTGATGGCGGTTGAAATGCAGCGACCCATTACCGCATCACTTGCACTAAAATCTTTACTGGCGTGATGCATTACCGCAGCTTTTACATCAGGATGTAAATGATTTAACGTAATAGCATTTTTCAGGTGATCCCACTTGCTGATGTAATGCCAGTTGTTTACAAACCAATAAAAATTGCCAGCTAAAATTCCCTGTGTTTTCATTTGGGCCACCACTGCTTTAGTGATGGCTTCTGTTGGTAAAAACCAGCT
>JANYFI010000047.1 GCA_025362765.1 Ferruginibacter sp.
CCTATACAAACGTGCTCTACACCAACTACATCTACCATAGCACGAATGTTTTGTGCATATTGTAACGGTGTTTCTGCAAAATGAGACCAAACACCAATTGCGCCTCCGGCATCTGCCACAATTTTTGCTTGTTCTTTACTAATAAGCCTTGGCTTCATATTTTTATTCATATTTTCATTAGTACCTAATATGGTATTGAGGCCTGTATGAGAAATGAGTATTGGCTTGGCAGATACTTCAATGCCTTTATTAATGCCCTCATTGCTGCAATGTGCCAGGTCAACAAGTATTCCCAATCTGTTACATTCTTTAATTACGCTCACTCCCATTTCGGTCAATCCTCCAAACTGTGGTGGATTAGTGTAAATGTCGCCTAAAGGAACAGAAGATTGATTGTCGTGTAATAAGCCCAAATGTCTTAATCCTCTTTCGTAACCAATTTCAATACGTTCTAATTTTCCTTCTATAAAATGGCCGCCTTCCACGGATTGAATAACGGTTGGCTGTTTTTCTTTGTGGGCATTCTTTACATCAGCATAGTTTAACGCCCGTTTTAAATTGTTTGCTTTAAGCATTTCATCCATTTCGTCCAGGCTTAGCATAAATCTTTCATACGCCTCTCCTTCTTTGGTAAGATCGGGTCTATCCACACAAAACGTCATGCAAATTGCCGATAAACCGGATTTTTTTATCTCAGTAGCCAGGTTATAGTTTTTGGTGTTAAACTCCGCCGGCTTAAAAGGCATATCCATATGGTTATGCGTGTCAATACCAATTGTTTTGGCAACTATTTCGGCTACTTTCGGGTCAATGTTATTCATAGCCTGGGAAGAAAATGGATTGCAAAAAAGTGCAACGCCTGCGCCTGTCGTGGTTAAAATAAATTTTCTTCTCGACCAATCTTGATTGTTATTTTTCATTTTACTTTATTGTTGATTTATCAATGTAATGTTGTTGTAAAAGGATAGGATTAATCAATTTTATAAATAGCTGCGGAAACCGGCGGCAGGGTGATTTCATCAACCAGCGTTTACTTCATTGCCACAAGGTCTACCCTAACTCCATTGCACTTTGAGAGATATTACTGGAAATCTTATAGATTTAGAATACTGCGCCATTCGCCTTTTTAAAGGGGTATTCAAATTCCTTTTTAAGCTACAAAATAATTTTATCCCTCCTCATTTAAAAAAAGCTAAAATACATACGTAGACAGCATTAAAAGTGTAGATAAAAGTTAGTCCCGTCTAATAAAAATAAAGTTACTTATTCCTGCTGATTGGATAAAATTTATATCCTCACTTTCCAAACCTTCTGCCAACAAGTACCTTTAAAATTGTTTGGTTGCTGTTTGGAGTTAACCCAAAAAGTACACCAGTTTCCAGTTCCCAGTCACTGCTGGAAAGCAGGTTAAATATGGGGCCTAATATATGCGACTGGTCATGAATGCCATTAATTTTTTTGAACGTACCTAGCGAAGAATAATATTCTATGCCTAATCCAAACTTATTCTGAACGTTATAGTACGTTTTAAACTGGGGTTCTATTTCTGCATGTTTACCGGGGCCGGTAAACACAAAACCTATGTTGGGATTAAAATCCAGGTAAACCTTGCCAATGGTTTTATCAATGATTGGGCGCAGCTCACCATCCATTACATAATTATTTTCTCCATCTGGTTTTATGTAGCCGATCTCCATAGATAAACTTGCTCCCAAATTCAAGCCCCAGGAGGCAGGAACTGTATATCTTGGCCTGATGTGATTGCCCAGGAACACATATTTACCATCCGGTGAAAAGCCCGTGAATGTATAAAATCCCAGTTCAAAATTACCTCCCAGCCCTCTCGTAATTTCTACCGTCTCATTTATCCAGTGTGCCGCGTTTTTATCTGTTAAATAAGTGGAACCCCTAAAAGTATAATTCTGGTGCAACTCAATAAATGTTACCGCTTTTGGAGTAATGGGTGAAGCATACACCTGTATTTCATTATCCGCCTGGGCAACCGTTAAAACAGGCAGCAATAAGGCCAGGCAAACAATAGTATATTTTCTGATTTTGTGTAACGAAAGCATAAATTCCCGGTTTATTATTCCTTTAGATTCAGTATTAATAAGTAAAGAAATAACTTTTACTAGAAAGATACGACTGCTTTAACACAATAGTTTCTTCCCATATTATAAATACCGCTGTGGCGGTTGTTTGAGGTCGAATAGTATTCAAAATATTTTAACCGGCTTAAATTAGATTGGTAAGCTTTGTCGAAAATATTGTTTGCTTCCACCCGCAACTCAATTGGATTATTTTTAAAAATGTGCAATGAACTGCTGAGAGACGCATTATACAACATATATTCCGGGGTATATGTTTCGGTATTATTTAATCCTAAATAGCGGTTTTGTGCACCGCCATACTCTCCTTCAATTTTG
>JANYFI010000049.1 GCA_025362765.1 Ferruginibacter sp.
TCATCATGGTTATAAATTTCACCATTAAAAATAATAGTGTAACGGTCAGCTAAATGCATGGGTTGTTTGCCTCCACTTAGATCAAGAATAGATAATCGCAGGTGATAAAAATCAATATTATCAACCCTGTAACCTGCCTGCTCATCTGGCCCCCGGTGCAACATTGTTTTGTCAACCTCGTTATATAATAATTTAAAATTTACTGCCCCTGCAATACCACACATATAACACTATCTTTAGGTTAAACAAAATAACTCTATATTATTGAATAGCAGATGATAATTTAAGATAAATTTGTCAGCACACTTCGTTTACGCTTACATTTAAATGTTTTCTCATTAAAAAGGATGGGTTTAATTGACTTCATATTATTTCTGCTGTATGTCATCGTTTTTCATTTGTTTTTTTCGGCCAGGCGAAAACGTATGAGCGACCCCATCTTGAGAAAATACCATAACCAGGGCTTCTGGATAAGGGTATTCAGTTCCGTCGCATTTAGCATCTTCTTTGTTTACCTTACTCCCGGAGACAGCACTTCGCTGTATTACCCGGAGGGATATCATTTATACCGGCTTATTTTAAATCATCCCATAAACAACTTCCATTTACTTTTTACGCCTGGTATAAACTATGATGAGAACCTGTTATTCAATCCTGATAACATCAGTAGTTTTAAATTGGAAAGTAATTTTTTGGTAACTAGGATTGTTGCCGTTTTTTGTTTTTTTACTTTTGGCAGATACCTGCTGATCAATCTCTTTTTTTCCCTGATTGCTTATACCGGCATTTGGCGTTTATACAAATTTTTTTACGAACACTATCCCCATTTACATAAAAAACTGGCCATTACAATTATTTACCTGCCTACACTGGTGTTCTGGAGTTCAGGTGTTTTAAAAGACCCGATATGTATTTGCATGCTTGGCTGGCTCACGTATGCACTTTATAATCTCGTTGAGAAAAGAGTGTTTTCTTTAAAAAATATTGCTATTACTATTGTCGCTGCTTTTACCTTATATGTGGTAAAAGTGTACATCATTGTTTGTTACTTGCCATTTTTTTTGTTGTACCTGATTTTAAGCAATATAAAATTGCTACAAAGCAAAATTTTAAAATGGGGGATAGGTATAATAATTTTAACGGTGTCTGTTTTCGGTATCTTTGAGCTGGCCGATATACTAAAAGACGAACTTGGTTTTTTTGCCCTGGATAAAATAACAGAATCGGTTAAAACCCAGCAAGCTAATTTTATTAATATGGCAGACGCGGCAGAATCTTCTTTTTCACTCGGAGTAGAATATGATGGTTCCGCAACCAGTTTATTAAAAATGACACCGGCTGCCGTTGTCGCTACCTTCTTCCGGCCTTTTCTCTGGGAATCAAAAAAACTATCCACTCTTTTATCATCGCTTGAAAGCGTTGCCTTTATGCTGCTAACATTGTTTGTATTTTTTAAGGCCGGTCCGCTTAAATTTTTTAAAACGCTTTTTACTGATAATATGGTGTTTTTCTGTTTTTTCTACTCTGTTACATTTGCCATATTTGTAGGCGCTACCACACTCAACTTCGGCACATTGGTACGGTATAAAATTCCTTGTTTGCCTTTTTATGCTATCGCCCTTTTTTTAATACTGGAAACCGTACCAAAAAATAAAAAAGAAACCGAAAATAAATTGCCTGCGCTGTAAACAATCCTGTTGCTAACTATTAAAAGCGTTCCTTCTTTTTATTAAAGGATTGAAGAACGGTTTAAGATTTACCAACCTTCTTAAAGATATTCCTGGAAAGCGACGCAAGGTAATAACAGCAGGCTGGTGGCTGCTAAACAGGTTTAAAAAATTACTTTTATTCGATTGCAGGCTGTAATGTGCAACTATTTTTTGCCGGCCGGCGACACCCATTTTTTTTCGCAACTCCGCATCCAGCAATAGTTTTTCAATATTGGTATACCATTCGGCATCTGAATCTGCAAAATAGCCATTCACCCCTTCTTCAATTATTTTTTTGTTTACCCCGACCGACGATGACACAGCGGGTATGCCTAACGACAAATACTGAATCAGTTTAAAGCCGCATTTTCCTTCACTCCATTCGTCGGGTGTAAGCGGCATTAATCCAATCTGACAGCTTGCCAGTGCTGATACTTCGTTTTCTTCGTTCCATTCAACATACTGCACGTTTTTTAAATCGAGTGAAGGCCAACGATTGCAAATAATTTTTACATTAAACTCATACTTTTCCTGCAATTTTTTTAAAACGCTTTCAACAATGGTCAAATATTTTAAAGTAGAAAAACTGCCCGTCCAGGCAATGGTTATTTTTTCCACCTCATGATTGGCCAACGCGTTGTAGCGGTTATTGGTATCTACGCATGTTGGATTGTATTGTACATGAGAATTGTATTGCCGGGCATGGTTACACAGGTAATCGTTGCCTGCACTAACCCGGTAAGCCAGCTTGCAGATTGTATTTACTTTTCGTGCATTTTTGAATTTTCCGGCTAAACTGTTTTGATCCGATACCGAAGGAATCCAGATGGCATCATCAAAATCATAGATCAGTTTTTTTTGAAATAGTTTTACGGCCAGCCATTCAAAAACAGGCGGACCAACAGGAGCGAATTCACGTTGTACAAGAACGAAATCATATTTACCCAGGCGAAATAAAAGCGCTACCCTTCTTATAAATCCCTTTACAAGCGCCATTGATTTCCTGAATAAAAATCCATACTGATGTACAACCTTGTAGCCTGGCAAATCTAAAAACGATTTGGTAGTTACCTCAAAGCCGTTCTTTTCCAGTGTGTCTTTATATAACTCACAGCGAAATCTTTGGCATGGAGAAACATTTTCCGGGAATTGAACTATCATTAAAATCTGGTTCTTCCTTTTTTTCATTGTGGTTTTCGTAAGACGGTAGCAAATAGGTTGAATATGTTGCAACAGTTGCCAATGTGTTGAACTTATCTGATGTAATCAACGTTTTCTGCCTTCTTTTAGTATTACCGCCGCGTGTAAACACCAATGAATATCGTATAAAATAGCTGGTTTTGCAGAGATACCAATCTTGCAAATTTCAGGGGTAGAAATAAAACGGGAAGGAACGAAGGACTTAAGAAAATATTATGTCGTACACTTTTTTATACCGGGCAACGGCAGCGTCCAGCGCATAGAATTTTTTTGCTCCATCCCTGATAGCTGCCTGATCGAAGGGAATTTGCTTTTCAACTGTGTTGATAATATCGTTGTAAGCCGCCGGTGAAAAGTCACTCAGTACAAAACCTGCATGGCAACTGTTTACAATTTCTGCCACGTCGCCCACACCGCTATTAGTAATCACCGGAATGCCCATGGCCATTATTTCTCCATGCTTGGTGGGCGAAGAAGCCAGTTTTGAAAAACAAGGTTTTATAAAGAAAATGCTATACTTGCTGAAGGACAATAATACAGGAACCTCATGCCTTTTTGCGGACTGTACAATCAGTTTATTTGCCGCCAGTCCGCATTTAGCGGCAGCACTGGCAATTGCATCATAATTGTTTGGAGAGATAAAAAGAAATTTTGCCGCGGGTATGCGGTCACTCACGGCTTTGCAAAAACGCATCATTTCATCTGTTAAATACCAGCCTCCGATTGATCCGAGATAACTGATGATAAAATCATTATCACTGATATTTAATTTGATTGCGAATGTTGCTTTTAAAGTGGCATCCACTTTGCCAGGATTAAATAACTCCATATCTGCGCTGCAGGGAATTACCGCTACAGGTATGGGCTGTTTAGGAATATCTGTGCGGCCAAGAATAATTTCCTTTGCTTTGTTGGTAAGACAAACAGAATAATCGGCTTTTAGCAGGCAATCTTTTTCATGTTGCTTAAAAAAATGGTACACTTTTTTTAACATAGGATTTTTTAAATTCCATATCCCGCCTTCTACTCTTTCATCAGCCCAAAAGCCCCTGATATCGTTTAGAAATTTTATGCCGAATTTATTTTTGAGATAAAGTCCTGCAAGAGAAGGCAGGCCATGCCTGGTATGCACCATATCAAACCGATGAAGGACATGTAATTTTTTTGCCGTTTTTTTTAATATATATAAATCATACAGGGAAGACAATACAGGAGGATTTTTGTGATAAGGAATGGATACCCACTCGATGTCAACTGGTGCAATCAGCTTTTCAACATAGGCTTTGTTAACAAGAAATTTTTCCGGTTTATCACAGCTTAATATTACAAATGTATATCCATACTTAGCAAGGTTCGACAAGTATGGAATTACCTGGCTTTGACCCAATGGATCCGTCATGCCGTCGTAAGATATAAACAGAATTTTTTTACCTGCCATGTTAAATATTGTTTTCTTCAAGCCACCAATGCAACACTATAATCACCCAAAGACGGTTAAACAAATAATCTGTTCCCGTTAAATACCGTTGCCTGATATCATTTACT
>JANYFI010000051.1 GCA_025362765.1 Ferruginibacter sp.
GTAGTTACATCTTGAGAACCGATTCCCGCAAGTGATCTGATATTATTATTAGGCGTATTCATAACAGTACTCATGTAACCAGAACTCGTAAAGATATTGTTGAACACAAATGCCTCAGTTGGGTTAGATGCGGGACTGGGAAATGTAGGGATATACCTGGAAGTAATTACAGAACTGGTTATTGTTAATGCCGTTCCTGTTGCTGCTGCCGCTAAATTTATAGCCGAATAATTTTTATTGAATATGGTTTGAGAAATGGCTGCACGCCCACCGCTCGCTACATTTACGGCTGACGATTTCACAGAAAGTATAGATGTCTGCCCTCCATCTTCAATTAAAGCATCCCCTGAGGTAGCAACATCACCACCTGATTGCACATAGATACCATCCCACATACCGGGACATGAAAACAGATGCGTATGGTTTACTATTTTTAAGGAATTTCCGGTTAGCACCACTATCTTCGAACCAGGTGTCATGATAAAATTACAATTAGAAAAGGTGCAGTTAAAAACGTCAATATTAAAGGTACCTGTTACTTGTACTGTTTTATTTGATACGGTTATGGCAGAACCGGCTGTACCACCAAAAGTAGCCTGGATGCCCGTACTGGCAAATACATCAACTGTGTTAAAACAAGCTGGAGCTTCAACCGTGACGGTAGTACTAGCAGAAGAAGTACACGCTCCACCTCCCGGGGCTGTACCTACAACTGAATAAGTCGCAGTTGATATAGGCGATACGGAAATGGATGCCGTTGTTAACCCGCCGGGTGTCCAGACAAAAGTTGTCCCAGGCACAGTAGATGTGACACTTAGTGTTGTGCTAGTTCCTGATGCAATAGTAATACTTGGTGAAACTGTAAGCACCGGTATAGGATTAACTGTAACTGTCACAATTATTGGAGTTCCAGGGCAGCCATTCGCCCTGGGAGTAATGGTATATACAGCCGTGCCATTAACTCCTCCCGTCGTATGCAATGTTTGAGCTATTGTTGCACCGCTACCGGATGTCCCTCCGGTTACACCTGTTTGTACAACCGTCCATGAAAAAGTGGTTCCCGCAACTGTGCCGGTTATGCCAACTGAGAATGTTCCGGGATTCGTGCAAATTGTTAATGCAGAAGTTGCAACAGCAGTAGGTGTAGGGTAAACGGTAATGGTGTATGTAACAGGTGTGCCTGCGCATCCTGCGACTGTAGTGGTTACTGAAATTGTAGCTGTAATGGGAGCAACCCCACTATTTGTCGCTGTAAATGAAGGCACATTACCGGTTCCGCTTGCCGCTAAACCAATTGTGGTATTGGAGTTGGTCCACGCAAAAGTGCCCCCGGTCGGACTACTTGAAAAAGAAGTTGCAGCAACTGTACTTGCGTTACATGCAGTAACAGGGCCAGGAACGGAAGAAAGGGTTGGATGATTCACAGTAACGGTTACATTTCCCCTTCCTGAGCATCCTGCACTGCTGATTCCTATTACAGAATAAGCGGTTGTTGAAGTAGGTGAAACAGATATTGATGCTGTAGTAGCGCCAGTGCTCCACGTATAAGTTGATGCTCCGGATGCTGTAAGTATTGTAGGAGGATCTCCCGCACATCTTGTTGGAGCCGAAGGAGTGACTGTTATTATGGGTAATGGATTAACAGTAATGTCCACATACTGACTAACAATACATCCCGTTACGGACGAATTATAATCTACTGTTCCGGTCACCCTCGTGGTTCCAGATGTTGATGGTGTGACAGTAGAACCAGTGCCTGAAGTAGGAGAAAGAGTGGAAGAAGGACTTGATGACCACGTTACGGTCGTATTTGGTATAGAAAGTGCTGGATATATACATGGATCAGTAGGTGTATTTGTAAACACATTCGTATGGTCGCCAATACAAATAAAAGGATTTGATGCCATAACGGTAAATGCTTCCGGAACAACTGAAATATCATCTACGTAATAGTATGCGGATGGGAATGGTGTTGTTCCTGAATATCCTGAAGCTATATTTGATACATTATTAAAGCCACCAATTGTAATATAAGCTTCAGTGCCGGTACCAACAATAGTTCCT
>JANYFI010000090.1 GCA_025362765.1 Ferruginibacter sp.
TCACCATAATTTCTTCTTGTTTCAAAAGCGCCATCCGTCTGTCCATTGGGCGCACCTACCAATGGTGAATATTTTTGTCGGATGTTTACACCGTCATCGCCGCTGCCACCAATTTTTATACTGCCGATTAAGGCTGTTCCAGTAGAATTAAATTTTGTCACGAAAATTTCATACCCTCCACCTTTGGCGACGTTAGTATCAGCAGGAGTATTGCTGATAAACGAATTTGAGGGAAAATCTTTCGAAGCTGTTCTTCCCGCCACCACCAGGTTTCCCTGACCGTCGCAAATCATACTATGTGGTTGCTCATTACCCGATGCTCCTCCAAGGTAGGTGGCGTACAGCCTTTTAACACCATCAGGTGAAAACTTAATGATGGCTACGTCGTAAGGTAATCCAATACCGTCATCGACAGCCCCACCGTTAAATGTTTGATCAAAAGCACCTGTTGAAGTAGGATAACCAGAACCAAAAGATATTCCTCCGGCAAAAAAGCTACCGTCCGGTCCAGGCGTAGCTGTATATCCCCAGTTATCTGCTGTGCTGCCAGTAAAAGAACTAAAAATTAACGTTGGGTCAATGATTAAGGTTGCATCCGGCGAGTAATTTTTCACTTTAAATCTCACCGTATTGCCCTTCACCACATATTTGCAATCCACCGTTGTTCTGCCTGCTTTTTCTATCTGGTAAGAATAGGGATACAATTCTTTTACTTCACCCACCGATGTACCAATGGATAGTTCCCTGTTTTTTACACTCAGCGAATTAACTCCTTCGTATTGCAATGCGATATCATCAACATTACCACCCGGATGAACAATCAGATCGTACTTCAATGTTCCTGCATCCGTATAATATCTTACGTCAATGCCCGGATATATATTATTGTAGGTAACGCCCTGGTAAATTTTACACCCCCCTTTCCATTTATTTTTATCGTTGCCGATAAAATAATTGTTGTACGTAGGTAAAGCCTTGTCGGGTGTGGCTTGTACCGAACTGGAAGCGCCTAAAAAATTCACCCGGTAAGCATGTGAATGAATTACCAGTTGCTCATTTTGAGTTACAGATGAGGCAACATTATTTACTCTTGCCTCTGGCGTTGCACCACTATCGGCATTTAAGTGGCCATGCATTTGATCAGCCATTTTTTTAAGATCGTCTGCATTGTGTAACACAACACTAAAACCATTTTTTTGCAGAAAAAAAGCACCGGTAGGTATTTCACTTTTAAAATCCACCCTATTGTCCCACTGGCCTTTATTTTCAATAAACTGCAATTGCGCAAAGGCGTTACCCCCTATAAATATTATTGAAGAGGCAAGTGACAGGCGAAAAAGTATTTTTTTAAAGCGATTCAATAGAGGTATTTTTTTACAAAGTACTAAAATATAACCATACAAGCTACCCGATTGTTTGGTTTACAATTTGTTAATTATAGTTACGAAATTTTACTCCAAACCGTTTGGCCTTTTTGAAAATGAAGGAAAGTTTTAACAGGCAAATTTTCGGCCAGCATTAAATCAGGGTCAATATTGATTATTTCTGTGGCAGCATTTTTCGCCGCTTCCAGCATCAACCTGTCACTGACTATATTTGCCAGCTTAAAGTTTAATAAGCCGCTTTGCTTTGTTCCTTCAATATCACCAGGCCCTCGAATTTCAAGGTCTTTTTCTGCTACTTTAAAGCCATCATTGGTAGCGCATAAAATTTTCAATCTTTCCCGGGCGTCTTTTGACACTTTATTACCTGTTAATAAAATACAAAAACTTTGCTCGCTTCCGCGTCCAACCCTGCCACGCAGCTGGTGCAATTGCGACAGCCCGAATTTTTCCGCACTTTCAATTACCATGATAGAGGCATTGGGTACATTTACCCCTACTTCAATTACTGTTGTACTCACCATAATCTGCGTATCCCCGTTCACAAACCGTTGCATATTGGTTTTCTTTTGCTCTGCCGGTTGCCTTCCATGCACCATGCTGATCCAATATTTGGGTTCCGGAAAAAATGATTTTACTTCTTCAAAACCCTTCATCAGGTTTTCATAATCCATTTTTGCCGACTCTTCAATTAAAGGATACACTACATACGCCTGCCTGCCTTTTTTAATTTCCTCTTTGATGAAATCCATTACCATCGGTCGTTTACTCTCAAAACGGTGCACTGTCGCAATTGGTTGCCTGCCCGGCGGTAACTCATCAATCACGCTGTAATCCAAATCGCCATAGGCTGTAAGCGCCAGGGTTCTTGGTATTGGTGTAGCGGTCATTACCAGCACATGCGGCGGCAAACTATTCTTATTCCACAATTTCGCTCTTTGGGCAACCCCAAATTTGTGCTGTTCATCAATTACGGCAAAACCCAGGTTTTTAAATTTCACTTTATCTTCTATTACAGCATGGGTTCCGATCAGTATATTCAATGAACCATCTTCGCATGCTTTTAAAATTTCCCGGCGTTGTTTGGTCACAGATGATCCGGTTAATAGTTTTACACAAACCGGCATATCTTTTAATATTTCTGCTATCGTATTGTAATGTTGTTGCGCCAGAATTTCTGTTGGCGCCATTAATACAGATTGAAAAGCATCGCCATTGGTTGGGTCACTATTATCAGCGGCAATCAACATACTCAACAAAGCCACAATCGTTTTTCCACTGCCCACATCCCCCTGTAATAACCTGTTCATTTGCTTACCACTGCCAATGTCTTTCCTTATTTCCTTTAATACCCTTTTTTGTGCATTGGTTAATTCAAAGGGAAGATAAGTATTGTAAAAAGTATTGAACAAATCGCCCACCTTATTAAACGCCCATCCCTGACTGAAACGATGGCGTGTACTACGTAGCAGCCCTAAACGCAGTTGCGCATAAAATAACTCTTCAAATTTAAGCCGCCTTACAGCATGCGTGTACATTTCTTCTGATGCTGGAAAATGGATAGAACAAAGCGCCTCCCAGCGAGAAATGAACCGATATTTAGACAACAACGTTTCAGGTAAATTTTCGGGGAGGTCCCTGGCAGACAACTGTTGCAGCAACGCATAGGTTAATTTTGCGAAGGCGCGGCCGTTCAATCCCCGCGCCTTTAATTTTTCAGTGGAATAATAAACAGGTTCCAGAAATTTTCTTCCATCTGCTTTTTCTGCCGTGTACAATTCAATTTCCGGGTGATTGATTTGGACCCTGTTCATAAAAAAACCTACCTTTCCAAAAACCAAATAATGGTGACCAACGGTTAACAATTTCTCCGCCCAGCTGATTCCCTGGAACCATACCAATTCCATTTCTCCCGTATCATCCTGCAAATAAGCTACCAGTCGCTTGTTGCGTTTTTCGCCTATCAGTTCAACATGGATTAATTTTCCTGCAACTTGGGCGTATTCCGTGCCTTCATTCAATGCGGCAATTTTATCAATTTTGGTTTTATCCAGGTGCCTGAAAGGATAATATTCCAACAGGTCTTTAAAAGTAAATATGCTTACTTCTTTTTTAAGCATATCCCCTCTTAGCGGGCCGACGCCTTTGAGGTACTCAACCGGGCTGGATAATATATTGGAAACTGATGAAATATTAAGTTGTTTATACAAATATATTTCTTTGGCAGGAAAATTAACCTTCCTGTCGAAGGAGGAAGCCATGATGGCACCAATTTATAAATCTGGCTGTCTAAAATTTTCCGGAGAATGCAACGGATTGAAGGCGTTCCAAATGGCTGTAAATGCACAAGTGAGTGACACAACGATTTACCACAAAGCTGTAAATGCTGGTTCAATCAGTTTCCATCAAACACCTAATGATTATGAAGAAGAAGGTTTTCTCACTGGTGGATTTCTGTGAAAATGCATAGGCTTTTTGCCATGTTTGCTACCGGTTTCCCGGGGTACAAATGTGGAGGGCGAATAAGCGGGCGCTACTCCAAATTGTTCGGGAACAATTTCTTTAGGAACCGGCTTGCCGAGTAACTTTTCAATGGAAGCAAACTTGCGTTGTTCTTTTACGCTGATAAACGTGATGGCAGTACCTTCTGCGGCGGCCCTGGCGGTACGGCCAATGCGATGAACATAATCTTCGCCATCGTGGGGGACATCGTAATTTAACACCAGGCCAATATTATCAATATCAATACCACGACTTAATATATCGGTAGCTACCAGTACCTGTAAACGGCCACTTTTAAAATGCATCAATACTTCTTCTCTTTTATCCTGTTCCAGGTCGCTGTGAATCTCGTCTACGGCGAGTTTTGTTCTTTTTAATTCCCGGTTTAATTCCTTCACGCTGTTTTTACTGCTGCAAAAAATAAGCACCGAAGAAAAATTATGCTGTAACAACAGGTGTTTTACCAATGGTATTTTTTGAGTGTCATATACAACATAGGCTAGCTGTTTGATCTTTTCATTCGGCTTGCTGATAGAAATGTTTATTTCTGCCGGCTGGTGTAAAATACGGCGGGCCATATCCCTTATCTTGTGTGGCATGGTAGCCGAAAAAAGCAGGTTTTGCCGCTTGGCGGGCAAAGCCCCGATGATGCGCATGATGTCATCATAAAAACCCATGTCGAGCATGCGGTCGGCTTCATCTAAAATTAAATATTTTAATCCCTGGAATTTTACATAGCCCATGTTAATGTGGGCCAACATTTTTCCGGGGGTACAAACTACTACATCCGCACCGGCACTGAGGGCCTTTTTTTCCTGGATGAAGGCATTGCCATCACCACCGCCATATACTGCAATGGAACTTACCGAAGTAAAATAACTAAGGCCTTCCATGTGTTGAGCTATTTGTATAGCAAGCTCCCTGGTAGGAACAATCACCAATGCGGTAATACTTTGATGATTAACCGGACTTGAAATAATATTATTAATAAGAGGAAGTAAAAAAGCGGCGGTTTTGCCGGTACCTGTCTGTGCAGATGCAATTACATCTTTACCTGCCAACACAAGGGGAATAACCTGTTCCTGAACTGGTGTTGCCTCATTGTATCCTGAGGCTTCGATGCCTTCTAATAACCTTTCCTGAAAACCAAAATCTGTAAACTTCAAAATGCTGTGGGTAAATTATTTTAAAAATGTAAATGGTAGCCGCCTTTTAGGAATTTTATTCCGCTGCAACAGGTTCAGCAGGTTCAGTTGCTTCTGCCACTATTGGTTGTGGTGCCGTACTTTTGATGGTCAACTGAAATTTGGTATTTAATATTACCTCAAATTGTCCGTTTTTTAATACTGCTTTAGTGGCATCGTCTTCCAGCATGGCACTGGCTAAATGACTCGCCAGATCTGACCCGCTGATAACGTTATTTACTTTGCCATCCTTAAAAGCAATCACAAATTTATAGCCTGCTTTTCTACCAGTTCCGGCTCTTTCAAAATCTTCCCTGTTGAGACTTAGCAATTGATCGCCTGCAACAGATTTCTTTAATAAAATCCTGATTACAGGCAGGTATTTGTTCCAAATATAAGTATACATATAAAATATTTTTAGAAGTGCCGATTTCGAAAAAACGGAAAATTATTGACTGAAAATGAATTATGGCGTATAAAGGTAAGCATTATAGATTGATATTGGCGTTTTGATTTTTAAGTCATTAATATCCCCATATCAACCTAATCTGTAGTCTGTCTAATTGCGATTTATCAATGACTATTCGCTTTTTGGAATTGGGCCATAACAAGATTTTTCTAAAGCTGCAAGGATCAATCTGTCAAATAATTTGATACCAAAATACCTTCTATTAAACTTGTAACAAAATTCGTTTAGATAATTCTGCATATAA
>JANYFI010000092.1 GCA_025362765.1 Ferruginibacter sp.
TTATATGCAGAATTATCTAAACGAATTTTGTTACAAGTTTAATAGAAGGTATTTTGGTATCAAATTATTTGACAGATTGATCCTTGCAGCTTTAGAAAAATCTTGTTATGGCCCAATTCCAAAAAGCGAATAGTCATTAAATAAAACAGGTAGGTTTTTTATTTTTCATCACAAAAAAGCTTGGCAATTTCATTGCAAGACAAAATGTGCAGAAGATAAATTGGACTTCATAAAATCAATAGTTAAATAACTACACCGCTGTAAAAGATTACCTACAGTATTCAGTTTTTATTTTGCTAATTTGCCATTTGTCCATAGCTGAGTAGGTGATATTTTGCGATAAATTTGTTTATTGCTCATATACTTTCCTCTATGTGATAACAATATTATGTCCACTAATATGAAAAAACTACTACTGGTATTATACCTGATTTTTTATGCGTGCGGCTTTGTGGTAACCGCCCAAAACAAACAATTACATTTTGATCACATAGGTACATCGTCGGGTATTTCTCAAAGTAACATCTTGTGTATTTTGCAAGATAATACAGGATTTATGTGGTTCGGTAGCTGGGAAGGTTTAAACAAATATGATGGCTATAAAATCACTGTATATAAAAATAATCCGGCCGACAGCAACAGTATTAGCAATAATTATATCAATAGCATAGCAAATAGTAAAAATGGGGATTTGTGGATTGCTACCGAAGGTGGCGGCCTGTGCCGTTTCAACAGAAAAAAGGAAAATTTCATCCGTTTTCAACATGACCGGCTAAACCCAGCGAGTATTGCAAACAGTGTTGTAAACTGCGTACTGGAAGATGAAGACGGGATGGTTTGGGTAGGAACAGCCAGCGGGTTGGATAAGTTCAATCCTGCAAAAAACACCTTTGAACATTTTAACAATAACACAAGTGATATACACAGCCTGAGTGACAATTTCATAAAATATCTTTTTATGGATTCTAAACATAACTTATGGATAGGAACGCAGCGGGGAGGCATAAACTTATATAACACGGCTGCTAAGAATTTTACCCGGTTTCAACATACAAGCGGAGACAATACATCCATCAGCAGCAACGACATTTATAGTGTTTTTGAAGACAGTAAAAAAAGGGTGTGGGTTGGTACCAACGGCACGGGACTTAATCTTTTTAATGCTGCCAATGGAACTTTTCGTCATTTTATGCATAAGGAAAATGATAAAAATTCACTTGCAGGTAATATTGTGCTGGCCATTAATGAAGATGCAGAAAACAACTTGTGGATTAGTTGCGAAAACAATGGTTTATCAGTATTTAATTTTAATAGCGATAACTTTTTAAGTTATAAGAATGATGATATAGACAAGCAAAGTGTGAGCAATAATTCTACTTTTGTAATATACCGTGATAATAAAAACAACATGTGGCTGGGTAACTATTCAGGCGGTGTTGATTTGCTGGAAAGAGATAAATTATTGTTCACCCATTTTAAACACAGTACCCTGCCCAACAGCCTTAGTGATAACCAGGTGTTGAGCATTATGGAAGACAGCAGAAAAAATATCTGGATAGGCACCGATGGGGGAGGTCTCAATTTGTTTGATCCGTTATCGGGTACGTTTAAAACTTTCCGGCATCAGAAAAATAATGACAATAGTATTATAGGGGACAATGTTTTAACCACCTGTGAAGATAGCGACGGAAATATTTGGATAGGAACATGGTTTACCGGGATCACTGTTTTTAACCCGGCGAAAAATACCTACCGTCATTTTAAAAGCAATATGGCAACAGGTACAGGATTAAGCAGTGGCAATGTCTGGAAAATATTTGAAGATAAACAAAAAAATATATGGGTCGGTACTTTCGGTGCCGGTTTAAATTTACTAAATAAAGACGGCAAAACCTTTACCCACTTCAGCCTTAAAGACAATACCGGCGACGGAATTTCCGGTGACAAAATCGTAAATATTTTTGAAGACAGCGATGGCGGATTCTGGTTGTGCACAGATGGCGGCGGCCTTGTATTGTTTGACAGAAAAACTACCGCCTTCACCATCTTTAAGCACGATCAATATGCCAATAGTATCAGTAGCAATAATGTTAATTCGATTTATGAAGATGAAAATAAAATTTTATGGATCACCACGATGAATGGTTTAGACCGGTTTGATAAAAAGACTCGCCAATTTCAGGTAATTAGCGCTAAAGGATTTCCCGGAAGCTATGTGTATGGAATTTTGCCTGACGATAATAAAAACCTTTGGATTAGTTCCAACGCCGGTATTAGTCGCTTCAATCCTGCAACCGGAAAGGTTAGCAATTTTGACGAAAATAATGGGTTGCAAAGCAGAATATTTAAACAACTTGCTTTTTGTAAATCAGTCACTGGAAAAATGTACTTTGGCGGTGTTAACGGTTTTAATGAATTTATTCCTTCTTCTATCAAAATAATTCCTTACGAAGCACCGCTGGTGCTAACTAATTTTGAGATTTTTAACCAGCATACACCGGTAAAAATAAACGGCGACGCAGGTGTTTCACCAACAGACGCCAGCAATATCAGAAGCATTATATTGCCTTATAACAACTCCGTTTTTTCCTTTGAGTTTGCTTCGTTGAATTATACTGATATGAGGGCTAAAAAATATGCCTATATGCTTGAAAATTTTGATGACGGATGGAATTACATTGGAACAAACAGAACCGCTACTTACACCAATCTAAATCCCGGACACTATGTTTTTAAAGTGAAGGGTTTTAATAATGAGGGCGAATGGTCGAACAATATCCTTGAGATAAAACTGGAAATTATGCCGCCATTCTGGAAAACATGGTGGTTTGAATTAGTGGGTTTTCTGGTAATTTCAGGAAGCGTCATGGCTTTTTATAAAATTCGTACCAGGGTAGGGCGGCAACAGCAAATTAAACTTAAAAAACTGGTGGCGGAACAAACGGAGCAACTCCTTTTGTCAACCAGGGAAGAGCAACTTGCAAGGAAGGCAACAGAGATCGCCAATAACGAATTAACTATTAAAAATAGAGAGCTGGAACAATTTGCTTATGTGGCATCTCATGATTTGCAGGAGCCTTTGCGCACAACGGCTGGCTTTGCTGAACTGTTGCAAAAGCAATATAAAAGTAAGCTGGATGAAAAGGGTGAA
>JANYFI010000093.1 GCA_025362765.1 Ferruginibacter sp.
ACAACTTACCTGGTGAAAAAATACAGCACAGCACAATGCAATGGCTGCCCGGTAAAACATTTATGTACCACGGTAAAAAAAGGAGGCAGGGCAATAGAACGCAGTACCTACCAGGATGCCATAGATGCAAACAATAAACGGGTAGATGAAAATGGGGCATTGTACAAAAAGCGGCAACAAATAATAGAACATCCTTTTGGCACCATAAAAAGAAGCTGGGGATATAGTTACACGTTGCTTAAAAGTATTAAAAAAGTGAATGGTGAAATGGCCATCATATTTACCATGTACAATTTAAGGCGGGCCATAACAATATTAGGCGTTACGGTATTGCTTGACAAGCTCAAAAAGTACCAGTCTGCATTAAAGCAGCCAAACACAGGTCTATTAAGGTGCATTAGCAGACGGCAAATAATATCAACAGGAATAGCAGCCTGAAAATAGGGACTGACGGATTGCATGTAATGAGATTAAAAACAGGTTGCAGGGCGAAAAAATTATTTAAAAACCCGGGGTTTAGTTTTTGCACAGTCTGACGATGATGCTATGAAAAACTAAAGCTGGTATCAAAAAATAAGTAAAAGTTGTTTATTTCTTAAAGATTGCCAAACATCTAAATCATCTGCTTATTCAAATTCATCTATAAAGTCTGGAATTACGGCAATTGTTGAATACGCAGGTACTAAAATATCTGCATGGCGTAAGGCTGTACAAGCAGTTGATAAACAATTGAATTTTAAACCCCCGGGATTCTGTTTAAAGTCACATTTATGATTAGTAGCCACTACGCCATTAGTTTCAATTGACACAGTGGAAAATTTGTGGAAGGGCCAACTGACATAACTATCCAGCCAGCGACAATTTGAAATGCACCCAATAAAGGTGTACGCCATACTGATAACTAATCTATATTTACGCTCTTGAAAATTTTTCTATGGCTGATATTGTTATCTGGAGCATTGCCTTCTTTTCCATTTTAGGAATCATCCTCAGGCCCTTTAAATTACCGGAAGCAGTGTGGGCCATCAGCGGTGCGCTGTTACTGGTTTTGGTGCGGTTGATTACTTTATCCGAAGGGATAAGCGGCCTTGTCAAAGGCATGGACGTGTATCTTTTTTTAACCGGTATGATGCTGCTGGCCGAAACGGCAAGGGAAGAAAAATTATTTGACTGGCTCGCTATACAGGCTACGCGGTTTTCAAAAGGTTCTTCCAGCCGGCTTTTTTTATTGATTTACCTGGTGGGCATTGTTGTTACCGCTTTTTTATCCAACGATGCCACGGCTGTTGTACTTACGCCGGCGGTAGCCGCTGCGGTAAAAGCTGCAAAGGTTGATAAGCCGCTTCCGTACTTACTGATCTGCGCATTTATCGCCAACGCGGCTTCTTTTGTGCTGCCAATATCCAATCCTGCTAACCTGGTAATTTATGGAAATCAACTGCCTTCATTGCTACAATGGCTGCCTCAATATTTTTTGCCTTCTGTGGTGGCTATCGTTGTCACGTTTTTCGTACTTCGCTTTACCCAACGTAAAAAATTGCTACAAAAAATTGAAACCAACATGGCAGTATCGCCACTCTCCACCGGCGGAAAAACAGCCCTGGCTGGTATTGGAGTTACCGCAGGTATTTTGCTCACGGCTTCGGCTTTAAATATTCCGTTGGGCTTGCCCACCGCAGTTTCGGGTATATTAACTTCGGCCATTGTAATTACCAGGGCAAGAAAAAATCCCTGGACCATTGTAAAAGGTGTTAGCTGGTCTGTGCTTCCACTGGTCGCTGGCCTTTTTGTGTTGGTAGAGGCTTTGAATAAAACCGGCGTCATTCAATTGTTGTCGGCTGCATTGCGCCAAAGCACCGAACATTCCGTGGCAAAAACAGCCTGGGTGGGCAGCGCCGCGGTTGCCCTGGCGGGTAACTTAGTGAATAACCTTCCTGCTGGCTTGATAGCCGGCAATGTATTACAGGCGGCACATTCGCCGGAAATAATCAAAAGTGCGGTCCTGATTGGTGTTGATCTTGGTCCTAACCTTTCAGTCACTGGTTCGCTGGCAACCATACTTTGGCTGGTAGCGCTTCGCCGGGAAGGGCTGGAGGTAAGTGCCTGGAATTTTTTAAAACTGGGAAGCGTCATTATGACGATTGCGTTGTTTTTTACCATCGCCGCTCTCTGGTTATGAATATTTAACCAGGTGATAAAAACAGCCCGGTGCACGGAAAAAGAAATGCCGGCAAAAGCACGGTGATAGGATTGTTAATAGAAGCCATTGCCGGTATTTTCAGGTAAAAATTATTTTGAAATTCCCCTGGCCTTTTTAACGGCAATTTTTACTGCTTTTTTAACGGCAGGAATTACTTTTTTTACTTTGGCAGGCACCTTTTTAACCGGAGCTTTCTTAGTGCCCGCAATCAATAGTTTTGACACTTTTTTTATTCTTTTGTCAAATTTCTTTACACCAATTTTTTCTTTTAATTCAGGAAGGGCGGCAGTGAGTTTACCGGCAATTTCCTGCAACAGGGCATCTTTACTTTTTGTGTCTTTTTTAACTGCAATCTTTTTTGTGGGCATTATCTTTTTTTTAAATGATAACGCAAAATTAATATAAGGACGGTATTTTCAATGTTAAGTTTTTACAGGCAGTGTGATGTTAAGAATCAAATGTCGGATCGTTTTGTGAATGGTGAATTATTGACCACTCACTATTGCCAATTAATACTTAACTTAACAATAGTGTATTTTGATTTCATTTTGCCAATCAATACCATGATGGATATGGGGCCTTTACTAAACTGCTGGGGAGAAATTTTTGATAAGTAGGTGGCGTTTGCGATATGCCGAAAAAGTTGCGGAGATCAACGCTCTTTGGCGTTAATCATTATTTAGAAAACTGAAAGGATTGGTTGTTTAAAAAAAATTAGTCAAAAACACTTGTATTGTCTTTTGCGTCAATGGCTGATTTCAGCATCCTGATTTGCTTTTTTTCATCCATGGATGCCGGCTCTTCAAAATCGTACCAGTTACCGTCTTTTGTCCGGTACAATTTGCAGGAAAATAAACCAGTTATGTCGTCTTTTTTTGTAAGCGTATATTGTTGTAAAACGGCGATTAAATTGCCAACAGCATTGTTTAATTCAAATGGCTGCACGGTATAAAAATATATATTACCATCTTCCAGGGTAATTTGTTTGCTGAATAAATTTTTAAGGGCTTCCCGCATACTGCAATGATAAGTCAATTTTCCAATTTTTTAAAAAATCTATTTTATAATGAATTTGATCAGGATTTTTGCCGCAAACTTGGCTTACTTTTATTTGCTCACTCAATTGTCATTGGCAGGTATGTTGTTGAGAAAGATCGAATATTGCCAGTCAGGCATATTGGATCAATTGACTGGTGCAATGTCATGTCCCTAATGGGTTAGTGCAGGTGACTTCGATACTGCATAAAAATAGTTATCTCCGGCAATACACACCGTTTCACTACGATTTACACAAGCTCTCCGGTATAATTTTGTTACTGCTGCTCCAATAGCATATCCGCAATTTTTTCGAGTGTTGAATAGTTATCGTGTACATAAGTTAGTCCGGCCTGGTAAAGGTTATTGATATTTTCCGGGGTAGCAATGTCCATTTCAGAACAGGCTTCTTTCAAACCCGGTTCAAGCCGTATATAATTACCCTGGTTTTCTTTGTCAAGCGTGAGAAACATTTGTGTAAGCTGGTAAGATACCGTTTCTGAATTGCCAGACATAAGGATGTCAATCACAGGCTGCAGCCAGGCAATTTCCCCGGCATGTTCAAAATGTTTATAGCTGTATTTTTTTCTTACCGAACCCGTGCCCAGCGATAGAATGATCATATCCTTTGCCGAGGGCTTATCCGTTTTTTCGGGATCATTTAAAAATTTGGAAAACTCAATCTTTCTTGCTTCGGCGTAGGCGCACAACGCAGGGTTATTGGCAAACATACCACCATCTACCAGCGTGAAAGACTGACCTGATTCCGACTCAATGTGTGCCGGCGGAAAATAGGTAGGCGCTGCAGAAGTTGCACGGGCGACATCCCTTACTTTAAAATTGTAAAGTCCATTGTCACGGGCATCGGTGCTGGTAAAAAAAATCGCATTTCGGTCTGTAATTTCGTAGGAGGTAATGAGGCTTGGCTTAATAAAATGATCCAATGTTTCTTCGCCAAAATAATGTTTTAATAAACTATACAATGAGGTGCCCGTATATTTTTCATGAATGATGCCGCCGGCACTCGTGATTTTTTCCATTAGTGGACGGTCAAAAATAATATGGCCTTTTTTCAGGTAAAGGTCAAGCGCTTCCTGGGCCGAGTAGCGGGCCCTGTTGTTTTCATCGGGCACCAGGTAAAGGCAGGCTAAAATACCACCCGTACTGGTTCCTGCAATCATGTCAAAATAGTCTCCCAGTTTATAGGAACTGTTGTTATCTTTTTTTTGTAAAATTTTTTCAAGTTGCGTCAATATGGTACCCGGAATAATGCCCCTGATGCCACCGCCATCAATTGATAAAATTCTTATTTTTTTCATAACCTAAATATGTAAGCGTAATAAAATGTTTTGATAAATATACTTTTTTTAAGAATCAATTGCAAGAGAAGAATAGTTTTGTTGCAATGGCGATACAAAAAAGGTAGAACGAATAGTGAACCCGGCAGATGTACCTGCGTAATCAAAGTAGTGTAAGCATATTTGTGCCCAAGTTTTCACCAGACTTTAATTTTTTTGATGTAATTTAAATGGCAAGTCTTTATTTATTGATCTCAATTTTGAACAAATGATACCGTGGTGAAGCAACTGTGTTAACCAATGGTTATTTTTTATAAAATTGCCCCATTTTATTTTTTAGATAGCCTTACCGTTCCCTTCAATCAGGTAGCTTTTTGCCAGCCTGATTATTATCTTTTAAACTTAAAAACTGAAGTTATGTTTGAACAATTATTACAAATGGTTAAAGAACAAATTGGCGGAAATTCTCAGGTGGCGGCGGCTATACCAGCCGAGCATGCCGATGCCGTGCATACAGAAATTGCCAACCAGGTTGTAGATGGCTTAAAAACGCAGGCGGCGGCTACACCAGGCGGTGCAGCGGGCCTGTTGTCTAAAATTGAGAGTGAACTTGGTTCTGGCGGTATGAATGTGATTGCCGGCGGACTCGTGGGCAGCCTGGTAAGTAAGTTTGGATTACCTCCATCTATTACCGGAGCCATCACCGCTTCGCTTCCGGGGTTGTTACAAAAATTTGCGCAAAAAACAAATGATCCCAACGATGCCAGCATTTCCCATGCAAGTGTGGTAAAGGCATTGTCATAATCAACAAAAATTATCAATAAACAAATAACCCGCCTGGCGGGTTATTTGTTTTATACAGCAATTAATTTTGAAAGAAATATGTTAGTTTGATATTTGCAGTTGTCTTTTTATATTCCATATTTCTCCAGCCGCCTGTACAATGAAGCCCTCGTTAAACCCAGTTCCCTGGCGGTTTCTGTGATATTGCCGTTAAATTTTTGCAACGCTTTTTTTATCAGCAGCACTTCCATGTCTTCCAGTTGCAGGGTTTCAATTACAGGCGCATCTTCATTGGCTAAGCGAAATCCTTTAAAATCTTCGGGCTGCAACGTATCGCTTTGGCTAAGGATTACCGCCCGTTCAATGGCGTGCTGCAATTCTCTTACATTACCCGGCCAGTGATGCTTTTGCAATTGTTTTACCACCGTGGCGTTCAGCGAAGCAACGGTGCGGTTGTATTTTTTTGCATACACATGTACAAAGTAATCTGCCAGCAGGGGAATGTCGTCTTTACGTTCCCGCAGGGGGGGTAACAGAATTTCGATGGTGTTAATGCGGTACAGCAAATCCTGCCTGAAATGCTGATCGGCTACCATTTTATATACGGTTTTATTGGTAGCGCAAACCAATCTTACATCAATGGGTTTTGGTTTGTTACTACCCACTTTTGTTATGGTTCGGTTTTGTAATACAGTGAGTAATTTAGCCTGCATGGGCAGCGAAATATTACCAATTTCATCTAAAAAAATGGTGCCGCCATCGGCCTCTTCCAGCTTGCCCGTGCGGTCTTCTTTGGCATCGGTAAAGGAACCTTTTACATGACCAAACAATTCACTTTCAAACAACGATTCAGAAATTGCGCCAAGGTCTACCGTTACAAAAGGTTTGCCTTTTCTTTTTGATTGCTGGTGAATATTTTTTGCCACCAGGTCTTTACCTGTTCCGTTTTCGCCCAATATTAAAATATTGGCATCGGTAGCAGCCACCCGTTCAATGGTATTTAAAATTTGTAAAATACCTTCGCTGTTGCCAATAAAAGGATGCTCTGATAAAACGGCACTGTTGCGGTGATTTTTATTGTCCGTAATTTTAATTTTGGAAACTCTTTTGTCCTTTGCAGCTTCCACTGCTATTTTTAAAGTTGCTACTAGTTTATCATTGTGCCAGGGCTTTAAAACAAAATCTTTTGCACCGGATTTAATGGCCCTTACCGCCATTTCCACATCACCATAAGCAGTAAACAACACCACCGAAACGGTGGGGTCAAGATCGAGTATTTTATCCAGCCATTCAAATCCTTCCTTGCCGCTGCTGAGGTCGCGGGTAAAATTCATATCAAGCAATATCACATCATAGCCGCTGCTGTTTACCCAATAGGGAATTCGTAACGGATTTTTTTCTGTGTCTACCTGTTTAAATGCCCGTTTCAGTAACAGGTTGGCAGCGCTTAACACGCCTGCATCATCATCTACAATTAATATTTTTCCTTCTGTTGTCGTGTTCATTTTACAAGTTATTTTAGCCGGTAGCTGGCACTGTTCAAAAATATATTTCTTCCACAAAACATAGTGCAGTCAGTGGTGTGCCGTTTACCCTTGATAGAAATGTTGATATATTTTACCCATGCCTTGATACATCAGTCTTACCGGTAAAACGGCAATAAGGCTGGCGCTGTGGTTAATATTTTTTCTACTAAGGTTGCACGGTTTTTCGTGGTAATTATATATGGTCTGATCCACTGAGTGTACATAAAATTTAAAAATATTACTATCCGCTAAAATTATTACAAAAATTTGCCTTTGGCGTAAATATTTGCACTTGTTCGCTGCTGTACAGGCAGGTGTCCGAAAGCGGACAGTTTTAACACTGCTAAAACGCAAAATCCTTTACCGTAAAGGCTTACACTGTTTGGCATATCTATTGGCATGAGTGAAACAGAAATAATTTAAAATAGCAATGGACAAGAAAATAGAAAAGAAATTCTGGAATACGAAAAGGGTTGTATGGATCGGTGGCGGCATATTGGTAGTAAGCCTGCTGGTGTATCAGCTAATATTTGCTGATAAAAGATCAAGTTTAAATGTAGATAAAGAAAAGATAACTATTTCGGATGTTACCCAGGGAGTTTTTGATGAGTTTATTGTGGTAAGTGGCGTGGTACAGCCGATTAAAACCTATCGCATTGATGCTATTGAAGGTGGTTATGTAAAAGAAAAAGTAATAGATGGCGGTAACACGGTTAAAGCCGGGGACGTGATTTTGAAACTGGAGAACAATCGCCTGCAAATGGAATTTGTACAACAGGAAACCGAAATTAACCGGCTGATAAATGAACTGCAAAATACAAGGCTGAAACTAAAGACGGATAAGTTTGGATTGGAACGTACTATGAATGATGTGGACTACCAGTTATCGCAGGCCAAAGATTACAATGACCGCAATGAAAAATTATTTAAAGGCAAAGTAATTAGTGAACAGGAATATCTGAAAACAAAAAGGGATTACGAAAAACTGAAAGCCCAGCAGTCCATCGAAGTGCAATCGCAAACTTACCAGGATGATAACGCCCGGTTACAGGTACATCAACTGGAAGGCACTTTGCAGCACTCGCAGAAAAACCTGGAACTTATGAAGGAGAACCTTAATAACCTGGTAGTAAGAGCACCGGTAAGCGGCCTTTTATCGTCTATTGAAGCAGAGGTTGGAAGCAGCATTACAGCAGGACAAAACATTGGCCAGATAGATGACCTGGATGGTTTTAAAATGCGTGCCAAGGTTGATGAACATTATATCAGCAGGATTTTTGTAGGGCTAAAAGGCACCATGGAATTCAACAATCAAAATTACGAGTTGCTGATTGCAAAAGTATATCCTGAAGTAAAGAGCGGCAGTTTTGAAGTAGACATGACCTTTTCAGCAAAAACACCCGATGGTATCAGGCGTGGCCAATCAAGTTCTATAAGAATGGAACTGGGTAAATCAGCTAAAGCAATATTGATACCTGTGGGAGGTTTCTTTTCTGAAACAGGCGGCAACTGGGTGTATGTGATGGATGCCAGCGGGAAAAAAGCGGTGAAAAGGAACATCACCCTAGGGATGCGTAATCCTGAATACTTCCAGGTGCTCGATGGGTTAAAACCGGGCGAAAAAGTAATTACCAGCAGCTATGAAAATTTTGGAAAAAATGAAGTACTGCAATTTTAAAGTAGAAGAAAAATTTGACCACTGCCAATAATACCCGCGGGCGATTACCCTAAAATGAAAATAAGTTACTCACAGAAAAAAAATGTTTATGAAAAAATACCTGTTTTTATCCGCCCTGCTGGTACTGCTATCAGTTGGTGCCGCTACCAAATGCGCTATCAAAGCAGCTACGGCAACCTGTTGCGTAAAACAAACAGCACCTGCGGTTACCGCATATTATGAAAACTATAATCTTGTTTTACTTAAATACTTCTATTAATAATAATTCCCCTAAAAAGGATCCGCAAAAAACAAACATATGATTCAGATTAAAGAATTGCAGAAATTATTTTCAACCGAAGAAGTGGAGACCACCGCCCTTAACGGCATCAACCTCGAAATTAAAGAAGGTGAATTTGTAGCCA
>JANYFI010000102.1 GCA_025362765.1 Ferruginibacter sp.
AGAGTTATTTTGGGTAATCCATCGCATTTCAATCACCCGGGAACAGGATGGTTTTGGCCAAGTCATGAAGGTGCAAAAAACTCTCTGTATAATATGTATTCTGGTGGTATTATTGTACCGGTACTTATTGGGTGTTTTTTAACCGTATTGACTTTTATCATTGAAAGATTTTTAACCATTTCCAAAGCCTCTGGTACAGGAAGTAATGCTGACTTTATCCGTAAAGTGCAATACCATCTTGCTAATAAAAACCTGGATGCTGCTGTTGCAGAATGTGATAAACAAAAAGGAAGTGTAGGTAATGTAATGAAGGCAGGTTTGCACCGCTACAAAGACATGATCACCAATTCTGAATTGTCTACAGATCAGAAGGTTATGGCTATCCAAAAAGAAGTGGAAGAAGCTACCGCACTTGAATTACCCATGCTTGAAAAGAACCTTGTTTTCTTGTCAACCATTGCATCGGTAGCAACCTTGTTGGGTTTGTTGGGTACGGTGTTAGGTATGATTCGTTCTTTCTCTGCATTAGGTGAAGGAGACGGCGGAGGTGCTGCAGCAGGTAAATTATCTCAAGGTATTGCTGAAGCTTTGTACAATACGGCTTTAGGTATTGGAACATCTGCTTTCTCTATTATTTTCTATAATATTTTTACCACAAGAATTGATGGTATTACTTACGGTATTGATGAATCAGGATTTACTTTAACACAAAGTTTTGCTTCTCTGTACAAATAAAATGTATGGAAAAATGCAATTTTTGTATCTAAGTAAATAATTAAATTTAGTAAAAATGTCAAGAGCCAAATTACCGCGTAAAAGCACACATATTGATATGACGGCCATGTGTGACGTTGCGTTTTTATTGCTATCTTTCTTCATTCTGGCAACTAAAACAAAACCACCGGAAGCCGTAGCAGTTATAACTCCTTCATCTGTATCTACTAAGGTAGCCAAGGAAGAAGCTATACTGGTAACGCTTACAAAGGAGGGCAAAGTTTTTTTAATGCTGGGTGATAAGTCTCATAAAAATGCCATCCTTGATGATATTAATACTTCTAAGGGCTTGAATTTATCAGGTGCCGAAATCGCCAAACTCAGGAAAATGGATTTTATTGGTGTTCCATTCAGCCAGTTAAAAGGTTTTCTTGATTTAGCTACTCCGCCACCACCTCAACAGATGCCGGGTATTCCTTGCGTGGATAGCACTAATAATGAACTTACAGATTGGATACACAGTGTAGCAAACGCCTACAAAGGAGAAAGCATGGACAACCTGAACCTCTTGCTAAAGGGTGATAATGCAGCACTGTATCCGGCTTTTAAAAATATAAAAGAATCGTTTAAGAAAAATGATATTTATAAGTTCAAAATTGTTACCAACTCTGAGCCACCACCTCCGGGTTCTGAACTGGCCAATGAAGCAACGCAGAAAAAATAATTGTACACTTTTGTTTTAATTCATTTTAAACAAATAAAAAATTACCGATATGGCAGAAGTAGATACCTCGTCGGGAGGCGGACATAAAAAAGGCCCCGGCGTAAAAAAGCCAAAAAAACAGTCTACCAGGGTAGATCTTACCCCCATGGTAGATTTAGGATTTTTATTGATTACTTTCTTTGTGTTTACCACTACCATGAGCCAGGCAACGGCCATGAATATGAATGAGCCAAAGGATGATCCGAATAATCAGTTGAAAGTAAAAAATTCCGGTGTAATGACATTGCTGCTTGGTAAAGCTGACCAGGTGTATTACTATATGGGAGAGCTTACCGATCCAAATAAGCAATTTTTGAGTAGTAATTTTAAAGATATCCGACAAGTAATTCTGGATAAAAAGAAAGCAACTCCAATTGGCGATTTGATGTATATCATTAAGTCTGATAAGCAAGCTACTTTTAAAAACGCAATTGATATTTTGGATGAAATGTCTATCAGTGCGGTACCTCCGGGCCACTATGCTGAAGTTGATATGAGCGATACTGAATCTCAATTAATAAAGGCCACAGAGGCTGCGAATGGAATTAAATAGTTTATGGAATTTGTTGAATTTAGAATCTAATTACAAATTAATTTACAATGGATATAAATAAAATATTAAGCGCAGATGTTCTCGATATTATTTTTGATGGCAAAAACAAGGAATATGGCGCTTATGATCTTCGCAAAACCTACAATAAGCGCATCACTAAGGCATTAATGTATACGGGTGGTGTGATAGTATTAGTATTTGTAGCATCAATATTTGCCAATCTTGTAGGTAAAGGAAAATCTGACCAGATTGAAGTGGTAGATACGCAAATGGCTGAAATAAAGAAAAATGAGCCACCACCACCTTTACCACCTCCACCACCAAAGCCACCACCACCTCCAGAAGTTAACCAGATTAAATTTACCCCTCCAAAAATTGTAAAAGATGAAGAGGTAAAGCCGGATGAAAAAATTGAAGAAATAAAAGAAGACCAGGTTATCAGTACCAAAACAGTGGCAAGTGAAAATAAAGTGGCTATTGTTCAGGCACCTGTTGAAGACAAGGGAACTCAGGTTACTGAAGCTCCAAAATCAGATGATGAGGATAAAATTTTTACGAAAGTAGAAAATGAAGCTGCATTTCCAGGTGGAGAAGCAGCATGGAGGAGATATCTTGAAAAAAACCTGAATGCGAGTACTCCGGTTGATAACGGTGCGCCAGAAGGAACTTACCAGATAATTGTTAGATTCATTGTAAGTAAAGATGGCAGCATCAGTGATGTACAAGCCGAATCAAAACATGGTTATGGTATGGAAGATGAGGCTGTGAAGATTATTAAGAAGGGTCCAAAATGGACACCCGCTTTACAGAATGGCCGTAACGTAAATGCTTATCGCCGCCAGCCAATTACTTTTGTAGTGGCAGAGCAATAACTGTAAAAAAAATATTTCATGTAGTCCCCTTGCAATGTTGCAAGGGGATTTTTTTGTCTGTAATGTTACCTCCTGAAAAATTTCCTTTAAATCTTATACCGTCTAAAGAACCGTTGCCCTGTGCGAACAATAAATAGCCGACTCAGTATGGAAAGCGAAACGCTGCTCATCTTATAGAAAACTAAATTTTATGGCAGAAATTGAAAACAGACATACAGCGGCGAAATGCAAAAAAAGATTCTTTAAAAAGAAAGACACGAGAATTGATTTAACGCCCATGGTTGACCTGGGATTTTTACTGATTACTTTTTTTGTGTTTACCACCACTATGGCAACCCCTCATGTCATGCACGTTAACATACCTTATAACAAAGTACCTCCCGGGGATGACGTTTGCGCATCCTGCGTCCTGACTGCTTTTCTTGTAAAAGAAAATGGAATAAAATATTATGAAGGACTACCAGGCCCTGGAACAATTATTAAGTCAACATCTTTTGGTGATGCGGGAATAAGAAGTATCATTTTGCAAAAAAGACAGTCTGTAAAAATGGTAAGAGGCAATGCGGATGAATTTGTACTCATCATCAAACCAACAGAAGAAAGTACTTTTCAG
>JANYFI010000123.1 GCA_025362765.1 Ferruginibacter sp.
GGTAAAAAACAACCCGGATATTGATGCGGTGTATGTAATAACGCCCAATGCATTGCATAAAGACCAGGTGATCCGCGTGGCCAAAGCAGGTAAACATGTTATTTGCGAAAAGCCAATGTCAATCAATGCAAAAGATGGCCAGGAAATGATAGATGCCTGCAAAAAAGCGAATGTAAAATTGCTGGTAGGTTACCGAATGCATTTTGAACCGAAGACGCTCGAAATAATCCGCATGCGCAAAGCCGGAGAGTTGGGTAAAGTGTTATTCTTTCAGGGACTTTGTGGCTTTACCATTGGCGATCCAACGCAGTGGCGGTTGAACAAACAATTATCTGGCGGTGGCTCCATGATGGACATTGGTATTTATGCAATCAATGGTGCACGGTATATGGTTGGTGAAGATCCCATTTGGGTTACTGCGCAAGAAACAAAAAACAATCATGAAAAGTTTAAGGAAGGTGTAGATGAAACCATCCAGTTTCAGTTTGGCTTTCCAGGCGGCGCTGTGGCTTCCTGCCTGTCAACCTACAGTATGAACAACCTTGACCGCTTCTTTTTAAATGCCGAAAAAGGATATGCTGAATTATATCCCTCCACCGGGTACGGACCTATCCAGGGGCACACCAGTAAAGGCGAATTAAATTTTCCGCATGTTACCCATCAAACGGTACAAATGGATGAAATGGCGGGTATCATTTTAGAAGGAAAACAACCTCCTGTACCAATAGATGGCGAAGAAGGTTTAAAAGACTTAAAGATTATTGATGCTATTTTTGAAGCTGCAAAAACCGGTAAAAAAATCGATTTAAAATTATAGCCAACAAATTTATCAAAGCCCTGGCTGCATGGGTTTATAGGGTGCTTCAAATGGATTAATGCCCCGGGTTTTTAATTTTCTGCGATACACTTTATCCCGGCTGGTAACATATAAAATATTGAATTCAGGCCCGCCAAAACACAGGTTACTTGCCTGCCCACCAGGTATTGGAATAATGGCATTTACGCGGCCCAGCTGATCCATAATTTGTATTCCCGAACGGGAGGTAACATATATCCTTCCTGCGGTATCTGATTTTAATCCGTCGCTCCAGGCATTGCCTGCATCATCTGGTACATGCAGCCAGCCGTACCGTTGTTTATTCGTCAATGTACCATCTGCATTAATACTGTAAATCCAAACCCATTTTGAGGAGGATTCGGTTACATACAATTGTGTTTGATCTGGTGTAAGTGCAACCCCATTCGGATATTTAATTCCTTCATCCACCACCAGTTTTTCTCCACCCCGACGAACCAACACCAGCTTACCAGGTTTTTCTGATCCATCCGGAACAGTAACATACATGTTGCCGTTTTTGGCCACTACCAGGTCGTTACCATCAATATCATTTGCAACAACAGTTGGTTTGTCATTGGCATCATAACTGATGATTTGTTTGGTTACTGCTGCAGTGGTGTAGCGTTTGCCATCTGCATCAAAACAGTTGGCACTGGCCTTTTTGGCATCCAGCGTCAATGCTGACAGATTTCCATCTATCCCAATTTTATACGTTTTAGAATTGGGGATATCATGAAAAAATACTTCGCCGGTTGCATTGGCGGCAATGCCTTCTGTAAACCCATAGCCCTCCCCCGCCAATTCCCAATCCTCCCCTGGAATTAATAACTCACTCAGGTATTTATTTTTGGAAGATACCGTTGTGATTGGCTTTGGCCAGTCTTTCCACAACCAACGCATCGCTTCAGGAAAGATAGCTGTACCCTGGTTGCCATTGTGTCCCTCTTCTCCCCACACATGCATTACTTCATATCCACCAAAATTCAATGCCCTTTCCATTGTTTGATTTGCCATCCACCAGTCACCACCATAAATATTTAAATCGTTGCTGCCATCCTGTAAAAAAACACGAAGCGGTTTAGGTTCATATTTTCTTATCAATGTTGAATAATTATCAGCGCCACGCAGACCGACATATGTGCCGATAGCACTAAAGACCCTTGAAAATTCCGTAGGTTTTTCCCATGCCGCCGTAAAAGCAGCAACCGCACCACTGCTCGATCCGCCAATGGCCCGGTCGTTACCTTTCTTTGATAAATGGATTGCACGACCATCA
>JANYFI010000147.1 GCA_025362765.1 Ferruginibacter sp.
CAACAGACAGTGCAATGCGGTTGGTATTTTCCAGTTCCGATTGTATCGTGTGCATTGTTTTACTCTTTCCGTCCTTTATATTTTTTTCATTTACTGGCATCCGTACTGAATTTTTTGGGGCTAATTTATTTTTTTATAAATTGAATATACTGTGTTTTACCATTTTGTTCCAACTGAAAAAATAGGTACAGGCATTTAACCCCTTCAACTGGTTAGTTAAAATTAACTGATATTGACCGATAACCTGTGCATCACTAAAACAGGATTCGTATTTCAGCAGTATGATTTTTTTCATGTGGCCTGCTTAAATTAATGTGTAATTAACACACATTATTAACACCGGCAAAATATGATCCTATTTTTTCTCATAAAACATATCATGTGGCCTGTTTTTCAACAGTAAAATTGTTTACAAAAGAAATATAAACTGGTAAAATTGATTAAACAACATACTGTCAAACATTTATATGTTCAGTTCAATTTACCCGGCAATCCGCCTTGCCTAAAAGATACTTATATTTTATTAATTGTGTCATCGTTTACAACTAGTCATTGAATGCTATAATTTTACACCAGAAGTAATTAATATGTATAACAACGAACAGACAAAAATTTTACAGGCGCAAACTACGGAATGGTTAGCATCAATGAATGCGAAAAACATTATTGAAATTGTCGCCCTAAATATTGAAACACTTAGGAACCTGCTTCGTTTTCATGAATACCGGTATTACATTGAAAATGATCCGCTGATAACCGATAGGGAGTACGACACACTATACAAATTACTGGAAAAATTTGAACAGGAAAATCCCGGACTTATTACGGCAGACTCTCCCACCCAAAGAGTAGGCAAAGGATTGGTAAGCAGTTTTCCAAAAGTGCAGCACCTTGTACCGATGCTTTCATTAGAAAATTCTTACAATGCTGCAGACCTGGTTGATTGGGACAGAAAAGCAAAAGAATTGTCTGGCCTTGCAGACATTGAATATTGTGTAGAACCTAAGTTTGACGGCGCCAGCATTTCCCTTATTTACGAAAACGATCAGCTGTACCGGTCTGCTACACGTGGAGATGGCGTAGTAGGTGACGAAATTACCATCAACACAAAACAAATAAAATCTGTTCCGCTCAGCGCAAAATTCAGCAATTATGGTATTGAGCAAATTGAAATCAGGGGAGAAGTACTTATCAATAAGAGTAATTTTAAAAAATTCAATGATAAATTGATTGAAGAAGGCATTCCTCCTTTTGCTAATCCGCGAAACTCCGCTGCGGGTTCGCTTCGCATAAAAGATACCGCAGAAGTTGGCCGCAGAAACCTGGAAGCTTTTCTATACCATGTAAGCTATTTTACAACGACCAATACAGCACAACCCACTACGCACTCCGGCATGCTGGAAATGCTGTGGACGCTCGGATTCAGAAGTCCGAAAAAGGAAATGCTGGTAGTAAAAGGAATTGATAAAGTGATTCAGCATGTAGAAGAATTTGAAACCAGGCGGGATACATTGCCGTATGAAATTGATGGCATGGTGGTAAAGGTGAATGACCTGGCATTACAGGAAAAAATGGGCATGACATCACATCACCCACGTTGGGCTATTGCTTTTAAATTCAAGGCCCGTCAGGCCACCAGCAAATTACTAGGTGTAAATTTCCAGGTGGGCAGAACCGGTGCAGTAACCCCCGTTGCCAGAATTGAAGCTGTAGCGGTAGGCGGCGTAACAGTCACCAGCATCTCTATTCACAATGAAGAATACATCAGGGAAAAAGACCTGATGCTTGGCGACACTATCCTGATAGAACGCAGCGGAGACGTGATTCCACAGATTGTAAAATCATTTGCCGAATTGAGAACCGGTTCAGAGGAAGTGATCCATTTTCCAACTACCTGCCCCGTATGTGGCCACCAGTTATTTAAGCCAGAAGAAGAAGCGGTGTGGCGTTGTATTAATATCAATTGCACTGCCCAGATAGTAGAAAGGATTATTCATTTTGTGAGCAAAGATGCGATGGATATTAAAAGTTTTGGCGAAGCCAATGTGCGCAAATTTTATGAGCTCGGTTTATTAAAAGATGTCCCTGGCATTTACCAGTTGAACTATGAAGCTATAGGACAGCTGCCCGGTTTTGGGAAAAAATCGCTGGATAATTTACAAGCCGCAATTGCAGGTTCCAAATTACAACCACTCCATCGGTTAATTTACGGCCTGGGCATACGCTACGTAGGTGACACCACGGCCAAGACACTGGCTAATTTAGTAGATGATTTAAAAGAATTTACCGATTTTACCGAGGAGCAATTACAGCAAGCCGAAGACGTTGGCGTAAAAGTAGCTGGCAGTATTTACCGCTTTTTTCATGACGTTGAAAATTTGCATACGCTTAAGCAACTGGAAGCTTTGGGCATTTCATTAAAAAATCAAAAAAAACGGGCAGCCATTTCTGATACTCCTTTGGCCGGGCAAACGTTTTTATTTACCGGTACGCTTATCCAATTAAAAAGAAGTGATGCCGAAGCTAAAGTGGAAGAGAATGGTGGTAAAATTGTGAGCGGCGTAAGCAGTAAATTAAATTACCTGGTAGTGGGAGATGATGCAGGCAGCAAACTGGAAAAGGCGAAAAAAATTCAAACTATCAAAATAATCAGTGAAGAAGATTTTATAAAAATGCTGCCTGTTTAATAAATTATTTTTTTGATATAGGCTGATAGCTACTTCCCGTTTGCCTGTTATTCAATTAAAATACACAAAAAACACCCCAAATGCTGCACAGTTCCACGATACAGTTTTTAAACAATTTGCAGGATAATAACAACAAGCCCTGGTTTGATGCGCACCGCTCTGTATATGAAAATGCCAAAGCAGACCTGCAGGCAATGGTGGCAAAATTAATCCCGGCCATTGCTACCTTTGATGAACCAATCGGTGCATTGCAGGTAAAAGATTGCACTTTTCGCATCAACCGGGATGTACGTTTTAGTAAAAACAAAAGCCCTTATAAAAATAATATGGCGGCCTATTTTAGCCGTGGCGGAAAAAAGGCCAGTGTGGCAGGCTATTATTTTCACTGCGAGCCCGGCAAAAGTTATGCCGCCGGTGGTTTCTATTCGCCCATGCCTGCGGAGTTGGGTAAAATACGCCAGGAAATTGACTACAATTTTAATGAATGGAAAAAGATTGTGGAAAGCAAACAATTCAAAAAATATTTTGTGAGCGGTGTAGAAGGAATTGAGTCGCTGGTAAGGCAGCCCAAAGGGTATGACGAAAACAATCCCGCCATCCACTACCTTAAGATGAAACATTTTATTGTAAGCAAACCTTTTACTGATGCTCAACTACAAAACAAAACAATGGTAAAAGACGTGGCAAAAGTTTTTGAAACAATCAAACCCATGATTGACTTTCTAAATCTTGCGGTAGAATAATATATTAGTTGTACTGAATTATCTCTTCGCCATTTAAAAATATTACCGTTTTATAACAGACAGTCTATCCTTTTGTTTTTATTGAATTTAAAAACAATTCCAATGGTACGATTGATAAAAGTATTTTTTCTTTAAGTTAGCAACCTGGCTAAGCCATCCAGCTAATCGGTAAAAGTGTACCTGAAATTTGTTTCGGTCGTAACGACATATTGGGCGTCAGGTAATACTCAACTCCCGCCCCGAGGGTAAAAGCAATATAGTATGCGATAGGGTTACGGCCATATCCGCGGCAAGCCCTGCAGTTACCTGTGGCTCATTGATGAAAAAGACCTGTTTAAATTATTACTGCGTTCAACAATCCTGAATAAAAAAATCTCCATCCAGTTAGTAAAAATCCTATAGCGTATTGCAGGTAAAAAATCAATCTATGAAACTGGTAGAGATACTTTTTAAATAAATGTACAGGGATATTATAATGCGTTAAGTTATGCAATATCGCACAGCAAAATCACAAATAAATCATGAAGTAAAATAAGGCAATTTTAAATAAGAAGATGCAGCATTACATCCCAATAAATATTAGTCTGTTTATACATATTTATTTATGCTGGAAAATTCGTTGTATTTAATGATGCATAAGCCGGGCTGCAGCACAAGCATAAATGTATCATCGTTTTTATGGCACCCATTTTCAGGAATATTTTCTTTGGAGAGTAACATGGTTTCACCAATCACCTGGTGTAAAGTAAAAGGAACTGTGGTATATTGTATAGCTACTTTATGTAAAGATTTATTGAGAATATCAGATTCAATTATTTCAAATTGCCAGTTATCAAAAGCAATGTCCTGCCCAAGCGCATCCTTTAAAGTGGGAATCTTGTTTTTTAATTTTTCTACAAAGCCGCTTACGGCAAACCCTGTTTTATAATGCAGAGAATTTGCCCTGGCATCTTTTTCTATTAAACCGGAAAAAGTAGTAATGCTACGATCAGGATTGTAGACCTGTGATTTAATTTTATATTCTTCGTAAGAAAAATGCCAGACATTTCTTTCAAAATCTGTTGCGGCGGCAGCAATCACCTGCCTGTAGGTAAGTTTTATGTTGGCTTTAGGCATACGCTTTACGTTAGGATAAATAATATTTGTTCGATTAGGAGAGAGAATCAATCCTTCAATCTTTTAAACGGACATTGTGCTTAAAAAGTATTTTCATACGGCCACACCAATTGTGTATGTTGCCGCAAAACCTGCCACGATACTGCCCTTTAGCGTCATGGTCTGGTTTGCCAAATCTGTGGCAGAATTTCCAAATACACTGTCATTGGCATTCCTCGTGGTATTCACTGTTCCGTTATAGCCTGCCGTAACATGGATGGCATCTGAAACTGTTTCAGGCATCGTTAATTGCCCCGTTTTTACAAGCCTTGCCTCATTATTGTACACTTCGAAATGAAAATGTGTAGCCCTGCCTGCATACCATCCTGGATAAATAGTATTAAACGTTAATTGCCCATTTGCATCTGTAGTTTGATACCCTCTTAACCAGGTTTGTCCAACATAACTCTGCGTACCGCTAACACCTGGCTGGTTGGCATACCCGGAATAATATCCTTTGGCATTGCAATGCCAGATATCAATGCGGTAACCACTTAATACAGCACAGGCGTTATTGGTATTCACCAGCGTAAAAGTAATTACCATTGGCACACCGGTTTGCCCGCCGGTAACATCTGAGCGGTTTAGCGGATTGGTTATTTCTCCACCGGGATATGGGTATGGACCTTCTGTTTCAGAGGGAGCAATAACGCAGGAACTTCCTGTCGCGGCGCTTGTTGTGGTGGTGGCAGCCACGTCCGTTTTCTTACATGAATCAATAAACAATGCGGCGCTGAATAAGCCAATTGAATTTTTTAAAAAATTTTTGCGTTGCATAATCACTAATCGCTTTTTGAAAAAGGATATATTTTACGGGCTGCTTCAAATTTGCCTTCATCATAATATTACGCAGCCATGCTATTGATGCATTGATGTAATAATGAGTTGGTTCAACAAATTTTATAATCTGTTAAACCCTAAAAAGTACCGGTAAAGTTGTGGTATGCGCAGCTAATGCGAAATGAAAGACTATTGCAACGTGGTAAATAAGTGGGCTAGTAACCTTATAAAAATAGTGGCCAGTGATAAAAATCACCGGCCTTGCTTACCTCTGAAACCACAAGAAAAATCTTTAGTCAATTATTTTATAAAAGGATATATTTTATGAATTTTTTTATACAGCACACATAGGTCAAATGCCTGGTGGAAGGGTTTTCTGTAAGATTGTAGGAGATAAATCCGTAAGAGCAGATTGTAAAAATAATATATTTTCCGGATAAATATAATTTTTTTATTTCAATCTGTGGAAGATTCTTTTTATTGAATTGTTATGGGGTAACAGCGGGCAATTAACTCGCCAGCAGCGGATATTCCTTAACGCTATAATTAATAAATGCAGTACGTATAATTTAAAAGTGACTGGTTAATGTTCTCTTATGAAGGCTTTACCCTGCAGAATCAAAGACGATCCATCCTTTCACACAAATCATTTATCTAAAATTTTATTTTTGGGTAGCTTTGTATTCACTTTAATTCTTATAAACAGGTATATTATGAACACACTTAAAAGCGCAATAGCTGAAAAAACGGTTGCCCATATTATGCAGCAGGATTTGTTTAGCCAGTGGCTGGGCATTAAAGTACTGAACACAAGTGAAGGTTACTGCAAGTGTAAAATGACCGTGCGTAAGGAAATGATCAATGGATTAGGCATTGTACATGGCGGCATTGCCTTTTCTTTTGCCGACACCTGTTTTGCCCTTGCGTGCAATAGCCGGAACACTTTATCGGTAGCGCTGGACACTGCGATTAATTTTGTAAAGCCCGTACATGTTGCCGATGAATTAACAGCAGAAGCAATAGAAATACACAACGGAAAAAATACCGGTCTTTATCAGGTAAGCATCACAAACCAGCACCAGCATATTGTGGCACTTTTTAAAGGCACTTGTTTTCGTACAAGTAAACAGGTAACACCACCCTGAGTAATAAACAATGCTGCCATGGGCATGACAAGTACTTTATGCTGCTGCGCAAAAAAAACCGACCTTCGCACCAATAATGGAAAAGTCAAATTTTATAGATTACATCAGAATTTTTTGCCGCAGTGGCCATGGAGGCCCGGGCAGCAGGCATTTTATGCGTACAAAATACAATGCAATGGCTGGCCCTGACGGCGGCGACGGCGGCCGTGGTGCGCATATTATTTTACGCGGCAGTTCACAACTTTGGACCTTGCTGCATCTTCGCTATTATAAAAATGTGTTGGCGGAAGACGGAGAAAGCGGCAGCAAAAACAACAGCACAGGCCGTTTTGGAAAAGATATTATTATTGAGGTGCCACTGGGTACGATTGCCAAAGACGAATTAACCGGCGCAAAAGAAGTAGAAATACTGGAAGACGGCCAGGAGGTAATATGGGTAAAAGGCGGCCGTGGTGGATTGGGAAATGCTAATTTTAAAACCGCCACCAACCAGGCACCTGAATACGCCCAGCCAGGCGAAGATGGTACCGAAGGATGGAAATTTCTGGAGCTGAAAGTATTGGCTGACGTAGGTTTGGTAGGATTTCCGAATGCCGGAAAATCAACCTTACTATCGGTAATTACAGCGGCTAAACCTAAAATAGCCGATTATGCTTTTACCACATTGGTGCCGCAGTTGGGCATGGTAGAATATAGAGATGGCAAAAGTTTTTGCATTGCCGATTTACCAGGTATTATTGAAGGCGCCGCTGAAGGGAAAGGCCTAGGCCATCGCTTTTTACGGCATATCGAACGCAACTCTATCCTGCTGTTTTTAATACCCGCTGATTGCGCTGATCACAAAAAACAATTTGAAATACTGGTAAATGAACTGGAACAATACAACCCCGAAATGCTGCAAAAAGATTTTGTAATTGCCATTAGCAAAAGCGACATGCTGGATACTGAATTAAAAGCGGCCATTGCAAAAGAATTACCGCAAAAAATTCCACATATTTTTATTTCATCCGTAACCAGCCAGGGATTACCGGAATTAAAAGACCTGTTATGGTCAGTAATGAATCAACAGGTACAAAAATAATATTCACTGAGCAGCATAGTAAAATACCTGAAAGATTTTTACGCCAAAGAATTTAACTGGGGGTATGTTTTACTGGTATTGCTAATGCTCGGCGCACTTATCTATCTCAATTACTGGCACAACCTGGAAAAAAAGTACGCCGCTGCCTATACCAGTCGTTTCGGTAAATTTGCCGGCTATTACCTTTTATATCTCATTCCTTTTGCCACCGCCTTTTTTTTGCAATTGCTTTTTTATAAAGATTGCAGCTACTACAAAAATACCTGGTTTTGGATCATTCTCTTTTTAGCTCCCGCTATGTTTTCCTTCAGGGTAAATTTTACCTGGCACCAGCAATGGATAATACAACATTGGGCAGGCGCCAGCCGAACCTATTACCTGCTTTGTATTAATTGGGTGGTGAGGGTGTTTGTTTTACTAATACCGGTGTTTTTTATTTGGCTGATAAAGGATAAAAATATTCAGCCCTTTTATGGTACAAAAGCATTGGAAAGTTTAAAGCCATACCTGCTTATGTTGCTGGTGATGTTGCCGTTGCTGCTGCTGGCCGGTACGCAACGGGATTTTTTGCAGGTATATCCCAAGGCGCAACTGATTAATAAAATTCCTGTAGAAAACTGGATTGATAAAGGGCGATACCTCGTTTTTGAAGTATGTTATGGTTTTGATTTTGTAAGTATAGAATTTTTCTTCCGTGGTTTTTTAATTCTCTCATTGATGCGTATCTGCGGTATGCATTGCATTATTCCTGTCGCCTGTTTTTATTGTTCGATACATTTCGGCAAGCCGATGGGTGAGGCAATTAGTAGCTTTTTTGGAGGTAGTTTGCTGGGCATTGTCGTGTACAATACCGGCAGCATCTGGGGTGGTTTAATTGTTCATTTGGGTATTGCCTGGATGATGGAAGCCGTTGGATGGCTGGGATTTATTTTAGGAAAAATAAAACAGGTTTAACCTGCATACAATACATTTTTTTCCTTAACTAATGTATTGACAGATACTGACTTTTCGATTTGATTGATGTTAGTGCCCGGTAAAAAAATGCGCATCGAAGGCTGAAGATGAATTAAAATAATAAAGCATAAGTGTGCGACGCAATCCGCCGCAGGCGGATACCACAAAGGTTCTTAGCCCAGCCAACCATTTTATTTTTCTTTTTCCACCGTCAAAATTTGTTATTCTATCGTAAAATACATGGCTAATCTTTTTATTACAAATAATAAACTTAATTTTAAGCAACTGCAATGAAAAAAATTAAGTCGCTTTGTTTGCTACCGCTGCTAAGTATGATTTTATATGGTTGCCCATACGATTCTCCTTATGGAATTGATGCGACAGCACAGGAAAATATTGATGAAAGTTTATTGGGCAGTTGGGCTACTTTTGTTTCAAAACCTACTTTCGATCAGCAGCATGTAGAAGACCCCGTAAAAATTATTTTTTCAAAAACTACTGATCAGGAATACAACATCGCTATCACCGGCTATATCAATGAATTAAAACCGTACCACGTTATAACCAACGATACCATTAAAGGAGCGGCTTATATTTCAACAGTTGCTAACCGGCCGTTTTTAAATTGCTTTATTAAAGGCCGAATGTACATTGCCGAAGTAAAAAGAGACAATGATAATCTATCTATTCTTTGCCTGGCAGAAAAATTCAGTGTAAAATTTATAAAAAGCAGCAAGGAGCTTCGTAAAGAAATTGAATTTCATTATAAAGTTGCCGTAACGCCCAGTTACGATGATTTTTTTGTTGCCAAAAATTTAAAGCGGGTTAACTGATTACCTGCTGTTTTAGCGCAGTTTTAACCATTGCCGGTTTAACAACCTGAGTAAATTCTTTACAATGCAGTAAATTGCCTGTTCATTTAACCATTGCTCATGCCAACCAGTAAAATCGCCGGTATCGGAATGTATGTTCCGCAACATACAGTAACCAACGAAGACCTGAAACAATTCATGGATACTTCTGATGAATGGATACAGGAACGCACAGGAATTAAGGAAAGAAGGTATGCCGGCCGCACTACGGAAACCACTACCACCATGGCGGTAGAAGCCGCCAAAATTGCGATTGAGCGGGCACGCATTACACCTCAGGAAATTGACTTCATTATTTTCGCCACACTGAGCCCTGATTATTATTTTCCAGGCTGCGGCGTACTGGTACAGCGTGCAATGCAAATGAAAGAAATCGGGGCACTGGACATACGCAACCAGTGCAGTGGTTTTGTATACGCGTTATCAGTGGCTGACCAGTTTATAAAAACCGGTATGTATAAAAACATACTCGTAATTGGCAGTGAAAAGCATTCATTTGGTTTGGATTTTAGCACCCGTGGCAGAAATGTTTCCGTAATATTTGGTGATGGCGCCGGAGCCATTGTATTGCAGCCCACAGAAAAAATAGGTCAGGGAATTTTAAGTACCCACCTGCATAGTGACGGGCAAAGTGCAGAATTACTTGCTATGTACAACCCCGGTACGCATGCGAACCATTGGGTAAATAACCCGGTGGCAAGTTACAATGATGCACCGGCTGGCGATATGTTTATGAGTAAAGAGATGATTGACAAAGGTGAAAATTTTCCGCTTATGGATGGCCCTGCTGTTTTTAAGAAAGCCGTTGTAAAATTTCCCGAAGTGATTGTGGAGGCACTCATAAAAAATAACCTGGCAGCGGCAGATATTGATATGCTGATACCACACCAGGCGAACCTGCGCATCAGCCAGTTTGTACAACAAAAGCTTGGCCTGCGGGACGACCAGGTGTTTAATAATATCCAGCGATACGGTAATACCACCGCCGCATCTATTCCCATTGCACTATGCGAAGCATGGGAACAGGAAAAAATAAAAGAAGGCGACCTGGTATGTTTGGCAGCCTTCGGCAGTGGCTTTACCTGGGCCAGTGCATTGATGCGCTGGTAAATTGCTGGAGCTGTTGTACTAAACTATTTCATTTGCCTTTTTTTTTAGCTGGTTGGTAAAGGGTTTGGTATTTGCTATATCGCAAGCTGTATCAGTAGCAACGGCTTATTTGCCCCACTTTAAAATCATGCTAACTATTGTTTCATTACTTTAATTTTATGCTTTCTCAAAAGCAATTCATTCATGCAGCGTAAGATTATCTATTTTATCAACCCTGTTTCAGGCACAAAAAATAAAGCCTCCGCAATAAAAATAATTGAGCAAAGAACGCAGCAGCAAAACATTCCCTACGAAATTTTAGATACCAATGCCCAGGGTGATTATCATTTCTTAAAAGAGAGAATTGACCAGGAAGGCTTTACAGACATTGTAGTTTGTGGGGGAGACGGAACCGTTAGCCAGGTGGCAGCTTCGCTGATGGAGGAAGATGTAAGTATTGGCATTATTCCTATGGGCTCTGGCAACGGGCTTGCGCTGGCTGCAAAAATTCCGCGTGACGTCAGCAAGGCGCTCGACGTTATTTTTACCGGTAAGGCAAGTTATATTGATTCCTTTTTTATAAACGATACGTTTAGCTGTATGCTTTGCGGACTGGGATTTGATGCCCAGGTAGCGCATGATTTTGCCGGTGAACCAACACGAGGGCTGGGTACCTATATTAAAAAATCAATTGAAAATTTTATTATAGCAAAGCCTTATTCATTTGAAATTATCAACAAGGGGAAATCATTTGCCGTTGATGCTTTTTTTATAAGTATTGCCAATGCCAACCAGTTTGGCAACCAGTTTACCATTGCACCAAAAGCCAGTTTACATGATGGTTTGCTGGATATTGTGGTGGTGAAAAAAATGAGCAAACTGCGCATGTTGCTCGCAATAGCCAGGCAGGTGACAGCAGGAAAAATAAATGAGCATTCTGAAAAAACATTTCATGAAAAAGATGTTTTATACTTTCAAACGGCGCAACTTATTATTCACAACCTTGAGCAGGCACCGCTGCATATTGACGGCGATCCGGCGAATACGGCAAAAAAAATTATAATAAAAATCATACCGCAGGCGTTCAAATTAATACAGCCTTTGAGCAAAATATCTCAACCAAAATAACGTAACTTCATTACAGATTGTTAACAGTATAAAACAAAAACCAATGCGTTCAGTTGCAAATATATTAATGAGCAAAGCTCCGGCATTTAATTTTGTAGATCCCGATGCAAAAGTAATTGAAGCATTGCATATCATGAATTCAGTGAACCTTAGCTACCTGGTAGTGTACAAGAATGACACATTTTATGGTATTTTTTCTGAAAGGGATTATAGCCGGAATGTAATTTTGAAAGGGTTGCACAGTGACAGTTGTGCAGTAAAAGAGGTGATGAGTGTGAACCTACCGTCGATTGCCATGCAGGATACAGCAGAACATTGCATGGAATTATTAAACACACATAAAACCCGTTACCTGATTGTATTTGACGACAATAAATTTAAAGGGGTAGTTACCATCAACGACGTTTTACGGGAAGCCCTCAAAAGCAAGGAAATGGTGTTTGATGAATTAACCCTTAACCAGGCAATGGAATGGCAGGATAAGATTTTTTAATCGATTTTACTTATTTTTAAATGAACCCGTTGTAACAACGGTTCATTTTTTATTTAAGCCATTCTTTCAATTCTTTTAGTACCTGCTGGTTATTAGGCGAATTAAAAGAAGCGATTACATCAACTTTTTCCGAGGCAGTTAAATGAAAGTTTAGGGCTGCGCCCTGGTCTTCAATTTTGGGAATATACACAAATTCCAGCCGATGTATATTTTTCCTATCCGCATCAGGAATATAGCTGTATGACTGGTTTTGAAAATAATCCTGTAACTGAAACCAGTTGTGCTGCAGCATCGTAGCGGGCTTTACAAATATATCGGTGATAGTGCCCGTTTCAAGCGGATGCTGCCAGTTGTCTTTCTGCCGGTCGCGTATTTGTACTATCAGTACCCGGCTGGTATTTTGCGATAGCCATTCTTTAAAATTATCGATGAACCGTAGCGTCGTCTCCTGTCCAAAATTATCCCTTAACCCGGCATCCATCACATCTACCACCGGTACGGTGGGTAGCCACACGTTGGGTAATACGTAGGGAAAAGTAGCATTCATACGCAGGGCCGAAAGCAACCGTATATTCATCGGATTCTGTTGGTGAAACAATGCACCAAAATCAATCGCATCGGGGCTAAAGCTGCTATCACTTTCCAGGGCAGCGGGCTTCATCATAAAACTGAGTGGCTGTGTGCCGATCATCATTTTTCTGCCATCAGCAGTCACTACCGAATTAAATATCATCATCGGGATGAGTGCCGCCTTTTCATCCGCTGCATAATCTTTCAATTGACCCCCTAAAATTTTGCCTGAGTTTTCGTTCAGCTTTTCTTCAAACGCATAGCCCCTGTCTTTTATGTAACTATATTCTCCAACGGCGAACCGCTGCGCAGGCGAAAATATATCCCTGCTGATCATGGAAGAGAAAACAGGGTTCAGCAAATCCTGGGCAATATTATCCCTGTAAACTGCCTGGTGCAAATTAATGGCCTTACCCTGTAGTTTATTTTTATACAATTCCCTGTAATAGGCGGCCGACAGCATCCCGCCGCTGGCACCACTAATTAAAAAAGTCTGCTTCATTAACCTGCCTTGGGTGATGCTGTCCAGTTGCTGCAAAGTATTCATTACAAATGTGGTGCTTCGCAAGCCCCCTCCACTTACATCCAAAAATATCATGACAGGTTTTTCTTCGCCTTGTCTTTTTTTCCAGTTGTTTAATACCTGGAGCATATTATTTTTATCGGCAGCTATATTGTGTGGTAAACATAACTGCTGCAAAGACTGCCGACTGTAGGCAGGGCGCTGATCTTTGTTGTTATAATTAATTCCATACGCTTTATTACGGGGATCAATTATTTCATTTTGATATAAAATATTTAGCACCCCAACCAACGCTATTACAAACAACAGACTCCAACTTTGCAAAAAATAAGTCAATGCGCCAATTACAGCTACCATCAACGCAAAAAATACCACAATACTTGCCGCCGCAGGTGGCTGAAAAAATTTGATATCTAAGAAAAAACCGCACACAATTAAGAAAATAAACGCCAATATAATACCCACGATCGCCGCAAAATGATGCCGCTTGAAAATAGTGTCCAAAAAATCCTGGTTGTAATGTGTTACCGGCCTCACTTTTCTAAACTTCATACGGCCACTTAAAAAATAACTCACCTTCATTCCATAACCATCCTCCTGTGGCTTTTTAAGCGGATCAAAATTGTTTTTAAAAAATTCAGTATTGGAAACCACCGGTGTAATTGTACGCAGGATGGTTCTGTCAACACCAAAAAAGAAAGCAAAGGAAAATGCCACCAACGATATAAAACCTCCTAAAAAACCCAGTACCAGTGCAACTTCTTCACCCGTATTCAACAATTCTTTAGTGGTATTAAACTGTATTGATTTTAAAAGGTAAAAAGTAAGGAAGAACAATGGTAGCAATGCGTTGTTGATGCAGTATTTTAAAAACGGGGTAGATGCGGTAGCAAGAAATTTAAACCGGCGGGTATGTAAAATAAAAGTAGTAATATTCCAACTCATAAAAAATACGCCCATAGCAATCCCGACGGTCGCAGCGCTAAGGGCGTTAACATTGCCAAGATATTCGGGAACAAAAAACAATGCATCGGCACCAAAGTTTTTCATAAAGCCGCTGTTGATGGTACTGGTCAGCAGGAACCAAAAAATCAGCAAAACCTGGTACTTTCTAAAGTGCAGAATTAGTAACTGAACAGGAAAAGAATAAAAGGTATTCTTTAGCAAAAGCTTCATCTATATAGACTTTTTTTTAAAATGTAGTGCTGTGTTAAACTTAAATTGACGTACAATGTATTTTATTGCACGAATTATAAAACATGAACTACACGAATTAATACCGTTATTGACTCATAATTGCACCCTCAAATTTCTAATCCCTATAAGTCATCTCCGGCTTAAGCTAACATCCATACTTATAAAACACAACTACATAACACCTGTTGCCGTTAATTATTTTGTAGGGGTGCTTATTTTCTTTTTAACACAAACAATACCGACACAACGCAAATTAGCAATGACATAGCTATAAACTGGTGAGATACACCCAACAATACCAATCGGTTGGGGTAAGTGGCGTTTAAAACCGTACATATGCCCAATACTACCTGCAAAAAAACCAACGCCATCACGCAAAGGCGGAGTCTGCTAAAAAGTAGATTGCCCTTTACAACTGTGGCAGCAAAATACCAGTATGTAATCAACCCCAACAACAGGTAGGCCAAACCGCGATGTATAAAATGAATGGTGATTTTATTGTAAAGCAGGTTTTTTGAAAACGGTGATAATTCATTTAAAGAAGAAGGAATTATTTGCCCGTTAATATCCGGCCAGGTTGGTGCTGTAACGGCTGCTCTTAAGCCAGCCATAAAAGCACCGTATAGCAATTGAAAAAATAATACGGCCATAATTAGCAGCATTAATTTTTGCAACTTTGCATCGACTACTTTGTTCTTTGGTGCTTCCAGTAAGCCTAACCCAAACCACAGCGTATAACACAATAAGCCCAACGCCGCAATAAAATGAGTTGTCAGTTCAATGTGGCCTACAAAATATTTTTCTGGCACCAACCCGCTTTTTACCATAAACCAGCCAATAGCGCCCTGCACTGCTCCCAATAAAAATAATAGTACCATCGGCAATATCATTTTTTTATTGAATTTTTTGGTGACAAGAAAATAAATAAAGCCAACCAAAAAAACCATCCCCATTGTTCTTGCCCAAAGGCGATGAAACCACTCCCAAAAAAATATCCCTTTAAAATCACTCAGGGAAAAATTCTGGTGTACATATTTAAATTGATCTGTTACCTTGTAGCGGTCAAATTCGGCCTGCCAGGCGGCATTGTTTAAAGGAGGCAGCGCACCCGTGATGGGCTTCCATTCTGTAATGGAAAGGCCCGATTCCGTCAGCCGGGTAATGCCGCCAACCAGCACCTGTATCATAATCATCCCTACTCCCGTTAACAGCCAAAAGGCTACCTGTTTATTGTTGCGTTGCTCTAAAGTTTTATCCATAGCGGTGCAAATTTAGTACAGGCGCCGCGGTATTTGCATAATGAGTTTATTTTTGCATTATTTAGCGGATATTTGTTAAAGATGTTACTTTCTTACTATCAAAAAGAGCTGATTGAAGCGGGGCTCGACGAAGCCGGACGGGGGTGTTATGCAGGTCCTGTATTTGCCGCAGCAGTTATTTTGCCAGTGGATTTTTATCACCCTTTGCTGAATGACAGCAAGCAATTAAAAGAAGAAGAACGCAACTTATTGAGGCCAATTATTGAACAGGAAAGTATTGCGTTTGCGGTGGCAGCTGTTGATAATGACGAGATAGATGCCATCAATATTTTACAGGCTTCCTTTAAAGCCATGCATCTTTCATTAGATAAATTATTGCTTACCCCCCAGTTACTATTAATTGATGGCAACCGTTTTAAGGCATATAAAAAACTGCCGCACGAATGTATAATAAAGGGCGATGGAAAGTATGCGTCTATAGCTGCCGCCAGCATACTAGCTAAAACCTACCGCGACGAATACATGCAACAACTGCATCACCAGTTTCCTCAGTATGGGTGGCACAATAATAAAGGGTATGGCACCTCTTTTCACCGCGAAGCCATAGCGGCACATGGTGTATGTGTTTTCCACCGCAAAAGTTTTAATATTTTTTCGCCCCCGGCATCCATAGAATAAAAACAAGAAAAGAAAAGAGGCAATAATTTTCAGTCCTGCAATCACTTTAAAAGAATACAAATGGAGCCTTTGCAAAATAGCTAAAGAGAAAAATACCGACCACTTTTTTTCTACATTGAGCAATCCGAAACGTTGCATAAAACTCAGCCCCTTAAAATACTATTTTTTTACGCAGCCCATTCTCCTGCACCTTGTCTTGTAATTTTCCAGTCATCCGTTACACAATCAACAATGGTCGAAGGTATCATGCCGCCCATTCCGCCATCAATTACGATGTCAACTACGGTACCAAATTTTTCATGAATAATTTCAGGATCTGTATATTCTTCTACCATTTCTCCGGGTAAAGAAGTACTTAAAATCGGGTTACCCAACAGCTCCAGGATACTGCTGCAGATAACGTTATCGGGTATACGCAAACCAATAGTACTTTTTTTTGATTGCAAAATTTTGGGCACCTGCTTACTGGCTGGCAATATAAAAGTGTATGGGCCCGGTAAGTAGTTTTTCAACATTCTATATAAAGGTGTGTCAATACTTTTAGTGTAATCACTTAAATGGCTTAAGTCCCGGCAAATGAAACTCAACTGCGCTTTCGCCGGATCAATATTTTTAATAGTACAAATCCTGTCTACGGCTTTGTGTTGAAAAATATCACACCCAAGTCCGTAAATAGTATCGGTAGGATATACAATTACACCGCCATCTTTCAGGCATTCTGTTACCTGCTTTATAAGCCTTGGCTGGGGGTTCTGCGGATGTATCTGAATTAGCATTGTAGTATTTTTTAGCATTAATTTTGTTGAACCGGCAAACCTGCGTGTTTTGCATGCATTAACAGCTGTCTTTCCGCAAAGTTAGTTTATGCCATTAACAACTGCGCCCGTTAAGTCTGTCGGTTTATAAATCAAAAACTCCTGTTATTGAACTGTTGCCTGCCCCCGCTTTACAGCAAAACCATTACTTTTGCAGCCAGTATATATTTTTCAGCAAAAAAAATTAAAACAGCACATGTCGGTAATCTCTGTAGGTACCATGGCTTTTGATGCCATTGAAACTCCCTTTGGAAAAGTAGATAAAATTGTAGGTGGTTCGGGCACCTATGTAGCCTATGCGGCAAGCAATTTTGTTACCCCCGTTCAACAGATTTCAATTATAGGATATGATTTTCCTGCTGAAGAAATGGACCTCCTGAAAAAAAGGGGTGTTCAACTCGAAGGGGTGGAAATAGTTCCTGATAAAAAGTCTTTTTTCTGGAGCGGCAAATATCATACAGATATGAACACCAGGGATACCCTGGTAACCGATTTAAATGTATTGGCAGATTTTAAACCTGTGGTACCGGAAAGCTACCAGGGAGCGGAATTTCTTATGCTGGGTAACTTATCTCCGGATATTCAGTTAAGCGTAATCGACCAGTTAAAACACAGGCCAAAATTAATTGTAATGGACACCATGAATTTCTGGATGGAGATTGCATTGGATGGCCTGAAGGAAGTCTTAAAGAAAGTAGATGTATTAATGGTAAACGATGGCGAGGCAAGGCAACTTAGTGGCGAGGTTTCGCTGGTGAAAGCCGCAAAAGTTATCCTGGAGATGGGTCCTGCTTTTTTAATTATAAAAAAGGGAGAACACGGTGCCTTACTGTTTCATAAAAATCATGTTTTTTCCGCCCCGGGTTTGCCACTAGAAGAGGTGTTTGATCCAACTGGTGCAGGAGATACTTTTGCTGGCGGGTTCATTGGCCACCTGGCCAAAACGAAAGACATTAGTTTTTCCAACATGAAAACCGCGGTGATTGTGGGTAGCGCCATGGCCAGCTTTTGCGTTGAAAAATTTGGACCCAACAGGATGAAGGAAATTACCAAAGCTGATATTGATGCAAGGCTGAATGAATTTGTTCAACTGGTAAATTTTGAAATAGACCTGGTGTCATAGGCCGTTAAATTTTTATTATAAAGCCGGTATACAACATGCCGGCTTTTTAATTTTTGATACATTTACAAGACTGCCACACCAGCCCTAAATTGATATCCATGTATAAAAAAATAAATGTACTGTTTTTTTTGTCCCTGTTTTTTTTGAGTGCAATGGCGCAGCCGACCCCACTTCATGCCAAATTAAAAGGATGGCATTTACTAAATTACCAGCAGGATGGGTATGTTGGCACCGGCGTAAAAGAAGCCTATGAACTATTGGCAGGCAGAAAAAGTACGCAGGTAATTATTGCGGTAATAGACAGCGGCATAGATACATTGCATGAGGACCTGAAAACGCATTTATGGACCAACCAAAAAGAAATTCCAGGCAATGGAAAAGATGATGACGGCAATGGCTATACGGATGATATACACGGGTGGAATTTTTGCGGCACAGCCAACGGGGAAAATCTTGGGGTAAACACCCATGAAATAGCAAGGGTATATCATCGTTATAAAACCGAATTTGAAGGAAAAACCGCGGCTGAAATTCCGGTGGCGAAAAAGTATTTGTTTCAGCAATATAAACGGTCAGAACTATTGCTGAACAAGGCTTACGAAACCTATAAAAAAGAGTACCCGGGCATTGAGAATTTCTCTGTAGGTCTGCAAACTACCAACAGGCTCATTACTTCCTACCTGAATAAAACAAGTTTTGCCAACAGAGATATTGTAGCGTTGAAGGAGGCAGACAGCCTCGGCTGGGCGATAGGTGTTTGGAAAAATTTATTTAAAAATACTAACGATAGCAGCGTTTCAAACACAGCTTTTATAAATGAAGTGGACGGCTATAAAAACAATTTACTTGCCAATAAAAAAAGAATGGAAGATGAGCCCATCGATTACCGGGGAGCGATGACAAAAGACCGGTACGAAGATATCACCGACAGTGTGTATGGTAACAACAATTTGTATGATCATGCGGGCAACCATGGTACGCATGTATCGGGCATCATTGGCGCAATACGCAATAATAATATTGGGTTAGATGGTATTGTTGATAATGTACGCATCATGTTTATACGGGCAGTACCGGGTGGCGATGAACATGATAAGGATGTGGCATTGGCCATAAGATACGCCGTTGACAATGGTGCCAAAATCATCAATATGAGTTTTGGTAAGCCGGTTTCTCCCTATAAAAAAATGGTAGACGATGCGGTGAAATATGCTGATGCACGGGGGGTATTACTGGTGCACGGCGCCGGCAATGACGCAGAAGACATCGATACCGAACCATTTTATCCCAGCCCCGTTTTTTTGGATAGCACCAGGGCTGCTAATTACTTAACCATTGGTGCCAGTGGTGATTACAGCACGGGTTCACTCATTGCATCCTTCTCCAACTATGGTCAACTAGT